>CALNCH010000331.1 GCA_937875245.1 uncultured Spirochaetaceae bacterium | reverse complement strand
TTCATCTGATGGAGAAGGAATAGGGCAGTTATGATATTGAATCTTGTCTAATATCCCCTCTCTTACAAGAGCAAAGGCTTCTTGTGCTTCAAAGGAGGCTGCATTAGTTATAACCCCGATTAATATTGGCTTTGTACCCTTTTCTGTATTTTGTTTTGTGTTACTTTTTGTCTGTGCTACTAATGTATTAACTTCCAGTAAAAAATCACGATTAACACACCTTTTGCTTTTTTGTGAAAAAATAAAACCCAACATATCTGCACCCAGTTCTATGCAATCCTTAACGTCATTGATATCTGTTAATCCACAAATTTTTACATAAGGAGCGTAATTGTTTTCTTTTTTTTTATTACGTAAAGCAGATGCATATAAGGTCCACATCTTACCATTCATATCAGGCTGAGAATGTAAAAATCGGTCCACAAATACAGATACATTTTCTGGATCTTTTGCTGCCGCTTCTCCCATTAGTAACCCATGAAAACCCATATTTCCTGCAAAAGAAGCGGCTTCCTGAGTTTTTACCCCAGATTCATATACTAGAGGAGCCTCTTTTTCGATATCAAAAAAGAAACTTGAAGGAGTTAGGGGATCTAGAGTAAAACTAGCTAAATCTCGGGTATTAATACCAAGAAAAACCTTGTTTTTTTGATTGATATTCAGGTACATAGTTCTGTACTTGTCTAAGTCTGCTTCTTCCCGTATTTCACAGAGAATACTCATACCCAAAGAAAGAGCTTTTTCTGCCATAGCACACAAGTTTTCAGTACTTAAAATACGGGCAATTAACAAAACAGCATCTGCTCCACACAAATAAGAAATTTCTATTTCTTCGACATTGGTTAAAAAATCTTTCCTTAACACTGCAGTTTGTGGATATTTTGCATATAACCCCTTTGAAACTGCACAAAGATCATTAAGGCTACCCTTAAAAAAGTTTTCTTCAGTTAGTACTGACACTGCAGCCGCTCCACCCTTACCATATAAAAGAGCTGTTTCCACGGCATTGAGAAATGGGGCTATATCTCCTTTTGAAGGAGAAGCACGTTTTACTTCAAGAATAACTCCCCTTTTGGGAAGAAAGGGTACAACTGGTTTTTCTCTTTCTTTAGGAAGATTGCACCCAAAGGAATATCCTTTTTTCTCTATTAATTCTTGTCGTTTTACTAAAATTGTATCCAGTATATCAGGCTGCTGAGATTGCACCATTTGTATCCGCCTTAATTTGCTGAAGTTTTTTAGCTGTTTCCCCGTTTTCTAGGGCTTTCAAAGCAGCATAGTATCCTTCTTTAATGGAAGTAGCTTTTTTTCCTATATACAAAGCAGCCCCTGCATTTAAACATACTGCGTGTTTTACAGTAGTATTTCCGTGCCCAGTAAGAAGAGCAAGAGCCATATCTGCATTAACTTTTGCAGTACCTCCTGTTAAATCCTCATCTTTACACAAAGGAAGGCCAAAGTCAGCTGGATTTATTTCATAGCTTTTTTCTTCCCCATCTTCCCCAATTTCTAGGACATAGGTTTTTACACAAGGAGATATTTCATCAAAACCATCTTCACTAACAACAACCATAACACGTTTCGATCCCAGTATTTTTGAAGCTCGGGCAACTGGTTCAAGTAATGATTTATCGTACACACCTAACATTTGGTACGCAGCACCAGCGGGGTTAGACAGTGGCCCAATTAAATTCATTATTGTTTTAATACCCAAGGCCTTTCTTACGGGAGCAGCATACTTCATTGCGGAATGATAGACCGGTGCAAAAAGAAAACCAAAGTTTGTTTCTCTAATACTTTCTGCACTTTTTTCTGGGTTATTATCTATTTTAATTCCTAATGCCTCGTAGAAATCTGCAGAACCACTTTTACTAGATACCGCACGATTTCCATGTTTAGCCACTGTGAGACCACAGGCTGCCGCAATAAGAGCCGCCATTGAGCTGATATTAAAACTTCCCTTGCTGTCTCCTCCGGTACCTACAATATCAGTTAATTCTTTCGTTCCCACATCTAGGGGAGTTTTCTTCTTGCATAATATTGAAGCACAACCTGCAATTTCAGAAGCAGAAGGACCTTTTGCTGTAAGGGAAGCAAGAATTGCAGCTGTCTGTCGATCGTCCAAACATCCATCTGTTAAATCTTCCATAAACAATTCTGCTGTTCTTTGATCCAGATCTTTTCCTGAACAAAGTTGATTTAGAATACTTTGAACAGGAAGTGTTTCCCTTCTGTAATTCAAAAATGCAGTAAAAAAGTTTTTTTCATATTCTGAAGCAATAGATTCTGGGTGAAATTGAACTCCCTCCATTACCATTGTTTTATGTCTGATACCCATTATATCGCCCTCTACAGAACGAGCTGTTACTTCAAAATCTGGGGGTAATGTACTTTCATCCACCACTAAACTGTGATATCGGGTAAATACAGCTTTGTTTCCTATTGATCTAAAAAGACCCTTTCCATCAAGTTTTATTTCCTCCGCAATTCCATGTTTAATTTTCTTTGCACTGACAATTTCTGCTCCAAAGGCATAAGCCATTGCCTGGTGGCCAAGGCAGATACCAAGAAGGGGTATTTTACCTGCAAAATGCTGTATAGCTTCTACCGTAATTCCTGCATCTTCAGGTCTACCAGGTCCTGGTGAAAGAAGGAGTGCATCAGGATGTAATGCAATACATTCGTCAAGGCTTATTTCTTTACTTCTTACTACCTTTATTTCTTCTCTGGTATACTTTCCTAAAGACTGAACAACGTTGTAAGTAAATGAATCATAGTTATCAATTAAGCATTCTTTGTTATATTTTCTTCAAGCACAGCTCTCATTGAACCAAGCTTTTCATTGGTTTCTTCCCATTCTCGCTCTGGATCTGATCCATGAACTATTCCCCCACCAGCTTGCAGTGTCCAAATATTGTTCTGTTTCAAAGCACATCGTATTGCAATACAAAAGTCCAAATCTCCTGAACAACTGATGTATCCAGTAGCCCCTGCATAAAAATTTCGTTTTGATTTTTCAAGCTTTGAAAGAATTTCTATTGCAGAAATTTTGGGAGCACCACTTACCGTTCCTGCCGGGAATGCAGATCGGAGAACATCTAAAGGTTTTTTATTTTTAGCTATTGTCCCACTTACTTCTGACACCAGATGAATAACATGACTGTATAATTCTGGTTCCATAAAACTGCTTACAGTAACACTACCAGTAGTACACACCCTGCCTAAATCGTTACGGGCTAAATCTACAAGCATTAAGTGCTCTGCTCTTTCTTTAGGATCACTTAAAAGTTCTTCTTTCATTTTTTCATCTTCATCCGTAGTTTTACCTCTTCTTCTTGTTCCAGCTATTGGATGAATACAGGCTTTTCGGTCTTTAACTCGTACTACACTTTCTGGAGAAGCTCCTACTAATTGAAATTCATTAAAATCTAAATAAAAAAGGTAAGGAGAGGGATTTATTGAGCGGAGTCGACGGTATACTTCTAGTGCTTCAATATCACAATTAAGCTGAAGTCGTCTTGAGGGAACAGCCTGAACAATATCACCCTCTACAATATGCTTTTTTATTGCAATAACTTTTTCGATATATTCATTTTTTGAAGCTTCAATATCAGTTAAAATAGTACACTTTTCATTTTTGGAAGGAGGAGCTAGATAAGAGAAATCTAAGTCGCTTAATCTCTTTTGTATATTTTTTACTGCAGTATCAAGATCAATTTCGTGTTCAGCATAATTGAGACCGAAGATATGTATGGTTTCTGTAAAATGATCAAAAACAATGTATAAATGGCCTACAATAAAAGCAGATTCAGGAATTTGTAATTCATCTTTTTGAGATTGCAAATGAATGGTGTCACATCTGGTACAAAACTCATAACTTAAGTAACCAATACCAGCACCAGGCAACGGTATTCCATCAGAAGCAATTGAATTTTCAGATGCAATATATTCTAGTGCATGCAGAATATCTGGATTTTTAGTATCAAATACCATATTTATTTCGTCACAACTTTTCTTTTTCCCCTCAATTATAAAATGAACTCCTAAATCATCTTGAATTATTCTAAAAGCTTCATTGATAAGGATTATAGAGTAACGAGCTTTACCATAAGCAAAGGATGCGGACTCTAAAACTGCCAAAGCTCCTAGTTTTTTTGCAAGAGAGAAGGGGGTAAATCTATCTCCTGGAATAGAGATGTGTATTGAATCACTTCTTTTCATAAAATTACTCTCCACTAAATAAATTGCCTCAAGGCATTTATTGTTACTACTAACAGTAACATAATGTTACTATACAGAGAAGCATTGTTACTGTCAATAGTAACGTACCACTTTTTTCGCCCCTATTATCTAGTAGTAAGTTTTTTGTTTAGTGCCTATAATTACTTTTATGAAAAATGTGTCTGATTTTGTACTTTTTTTCTTTTTATTCATCGCCTTACTTTTGTTTTTTTTCGCATATCAATATTTTCTAAAACTTACAAAGGTAAAAAAAACTAAAAAACCAACAGGAAAGGCTAAAGCTCCTTGCCCTTTGTGCAACTCAATTTTATATGGTAATGAACAACTTATTTCTCGTGTATATAAAACCTTTGATACTACAGATCAAGCCTGTACTATTTTAGGTTGCCCTCATTGTTACCCGGTTCCTGAATTTGGTATAACAAGAACTTGCCCTGTCTGCAAAAAAAAAGTACCCATAAATGGGCATTTAGATGCACATCTTTTTACCCGAACTGAAAGAAAAAAACATGTTCATATTACTGGCTGTACAGAATGTCACAAAAAAAAATAAAAAAGTCTTAAGCTTTTTTTTCTATCTCCGATAGTAATTATAACGGGATTTATTATGGTCCTTACTTAAATAGTTACTAATATTAGCTCAGCTATGCCTGATGCTAACAATGGTCAAAGGGAGATATACTATGGTTATTAATCACAACATGAGCGCTGTGTTTTCACAAAGAAGTCTTGGTATCAACAATACAAATACTTCTAACAGTATGGCTAAGCTTTCATCAGGCATGCGAATTAACAAAGCTGGAGATGATGCTTCTGGTTTAGCAGTTTCTGAAAAAATGAGGAGCCAGATTCGTGGTTTGAATCAAGCTGCAACAAACACTCAGAACGCTATTTCTTTTATTCAGACAACTGAAGGTTACTTACAAGAAACAACAGACATTGTACAGAGAATTCGAGAATTAGCTGTTCAAGCATCTAACGGAATCTATACAGAAGAAGATCGTATGCAAATTCAAGTTGAAGTTTCTCAGCTTGTTGCAGAAGTTGATAGAATTGCATCCCATGCACAGTTTAACGGTATGAACATGTTAACTGGTCGTTTTGCACAACCTACAGGAACTAACGATGTTACCGCTTCTATGTGGTTACATATTGGTGCTAACATGGATCAGAGAACTGATGTATATATTGGTACAATGACTGCTACTGCATTGAACTTAAGAACACTGGGGAACGAAGAAGTTATTTCATTGGAATCACCAGATGAATCAAACCGTGCAATTGGAACCTTGGATGAAGCATTAAAACGAATTAACAAACAGAGAGCAGATCTTGGTGCATACCAAAATCGTTTGGAACACACTTTTAATGGCTTGAATGTAGGTGCAGAGAACTTACAGGCTGCAGAATCTCGAATTAGAGATACTGATATGGCTAAAGAAATGGTTGAACTTACAAAGAGTCAGGTTCTTGATCAAGCTGGTACAGCTATGTTGGCTCAAGCAAATCAATCAACACAGAACATTTTAAGCTTGCTCCGATAAGCTATTGTTCTGATAAAAAAAGGGGCTGTCCAACAAGTTCTTTAAATGAACAAAATGGACAGCCTTTTTGTTTTTAAAAAACAAAGTTAAAAAATATTAAAAAGTAGTACGGCCTCGAAAACTTCTGGCTAAAGTAAGTTTATCTGCATATTCTAAGTCTCCCCCAACAGGTAACCCTGAGGCAAGCCTAGATACTGTAACTCCTGTTTGAGAAAGCAATCGCTGCAAATAAAGAGCAGTGGTATCTCCTTCGATGGTAGGATTAGTTGCAATAATAACTTCTGTTATCCCTTCTTTGTGAACTCGTTCAATTAATTTTCCAATTGACAATTGATCGGGCCCCACTCCATCAAGAGGAGCAATAACTCCTCCTAAAACGTGAAAAAGTCCTTTGTATTCCTTAGAACACTCAATTGTTTCTACATCTTGAGGTTGCTCTACTACACATAACAATTCACGTTCCCTTAAAGGATTAGAACAAATAGGACAAGGATCTGCTTCTGTATAAGAACCACAAATGGAGCAAAAGTGAATTCTATCATGAAGGGTTATTAATTCTTTTGCGAATTGTTCCAAAAAGTTTTGATTAACTTTTAATAAATGGTGAGCCAACCTTGTTGCACTCTTTTTTCCTATACCAGGCAAACGAGAAAAACTCTCTGCTAATTCATCAATAGCATTCATAACTTATACATTCAACCCTGGTATATCCATGTTTCCTAGCATTGGTCCCATTTTTGTTTTTATTGCCTCTTGAATACGAGAATGAGCATCTCTAGAAGCTGCTACAATTAAGTCTTGTAACATTGGGACATCTCGAGGATCAACAGCAATAGGATCAAGCTCTATAGACACTATTTCAAAAGCACCATTCATAGTAACTTTTACAATACCACCACCAGAAACTCCGGTTTCAGAAATTTGCTTCATTTCTTCCTGAACCTTTCCAAATTGGCTTTGTATATTCTGAGCATTTTTTAATAAATCAAAAGGATTAATATTCACTTTCATCTTCTCCTAGATATTCTTGGCTAAAATCCATATTTTCATTTTCTGTATTTTGAGGTAGTTTTTGTTGTATGGGAACTACAGTAGTGTGTAATGATTTTGATTTACTTACTACAGAACCCTTAAACACTTTGCAAACCATCTCAACAACAGATGGTAATTCTCTTTGTTCTTCTTCTACCTGAACTCGCTCAAATATTGGTACAAATTGTAGATTCTTACCAAAGATTAAAGTAATTTTTTCACTTATGTAATGAGCCTCATGTTCCAATTGTCTCATCTGAAAAGCAGATTCTATGGACGCTTCTATTCTGTTTTCTGTTAGCACCCACTCTTTTGTTTGCATAAGAGCTGATGCTAATAAAGCCTTATCAGAACTAATCTCTTGAATTACCAAATCCCGTAAATCTTCAAATGCTACAGATGACCGCTTTGTTTCAGTATTAGAAACTGCGGTTACCTGGCTTAGTGATTCACTTTCCTGATAACCGCCATTAGAAAAAGGGTGGCTGTTACCACCTATTGGTTCTTGTTTTATAGACTCTGTTTCACTTTTCCAAGTATTAGACTGCGGAACCGTATTTTGTTCTACTCCAGTGTTTGCTAAAATCGAAAACGTTGCCATCCCTGGACGCTGTTGATTTTGTACTGGCTTTGGAGTAGTAGCTATAGACGCCACTCCGGATTCTACACGGGAAACAGCTATAGGAGAGTTAGAAACCACGGCTTTTGCTTTTTCCAAAGTATTACGGACATCTGCAATAGAAACATAAGAAGATAACCAACAAACGTGATAATGCTAACTCCACTTCGTAACGAGGATTTAAAGAATAACGAACATCCCTAAATAATTGTAAAAACAAAGATAAAGCTCTTTCAATTTGCAAAGGTGACCAAGCTTGTAAAACTTGAGAAGAAAAACGCTCTGGAGCCTGTCCAAGTAAAGCTTCTTTGGAAATACCACTTTTTAATAATAGTAAATTTCGCATATAATCGGCTATATTTGAAATAAATTGCTCAATAGAAACACCAGATTGTAAAATCTCATCAAGTTGCTCGATGGCTCCAGCGGTATTCCCTGCCAAACAAACTTCGCAAATTTGATTTAACCTTTCGACACCAACTAAACCCAGTTTATCCCGAATTTTATCAAAAGTAATATATCCTTCAGAAAAAGCTGCAACTTGATCAAAAAGAGTATATGCATCTCGGAAACTTCCTGTGGATTCTTTTGCAATCCAATACAAAGCTTCATCTTCTGCTTTGCCAATAAGTCTTTAATTTGCTCAACAGAACCGAGTCTAAAATTAAATTGTTGACAACGGCTCTTTATCGTTGCAGGTACTTTATGAATTTCGGTGGTAGCAAAAATGAAAATGACATAGGGAGGAGGTTCTTCAATTGTTTTCAAAAGTGCATTGAAAGCACTAGTAGAAAGCATATGAACTTCGTCTATAATATATATTTTGTATTTATAAGCATTAGGAGGAAATAAAACTTCGTCTTTAATTTGACGAACGTCGTTTACACTGGTATTGGATGCACCGTCTATTTCTATTACATCCATACTAGAACCCTTCGCAATTTCTATACATGCATTGCAGTGACCACAAGGGGCTTTTTCTGGCCCACTTTCACAATTCAGTACTTTTGCTAAAATTCGAGCAGAGGAAGTTTTTCCACATCCTCGAGGACCAGAAAATAAATATGCATGAGCTATTTTTCCGCTTTGTATTGCGTTTTTTAGTGTAGCTACAACGAATTCTTGTCCAACTAAATCTTCAAATCTTTGAGGACGCCTTCGGGTAGCGGTTACTTCATATGCCATAGACTACAGGATATCTTAATTTGAAAAAATCAGCAAGACAACTGAAGGCTTTACCAACCACCAGAAGCTCCCCCTCCGCCAAAACCGCCACCACCTCCGGAAAATCCACCGCCACCACCAAAGCCTCCACGGCCCCCTTTATGGTGATTTGAATTACTAAGAACTTCTTTAAGTATTGAAGCAGCTACTGCCGTTTTAACAATAGAATTATGGTTATTCCCATAATAACCTCTTCGGCTTCGTTGTTTTGATTGAAGAATTGCCATCATAATCATCATAAAAATGAATAAGAAGAAAATTGAAAACCCAGTTGCTTCAGAAGATTCATCATCTTTATTCCTTTCTGTAATTTGAGAAGTAAGGCTTTCGTCTACAAGACCAGCACTTTCTCCTACTGCTATTCCTGCCATTGTTTGAATACCAGCTATTATTCCTTCACCATACTCCCCTTGTTGAAAATAAGGAGCAATTACAGTACGAATAATCAAACCAGAGGTAACATCAGTTAAGGATCCTTCTAATCCATAACCTGTTTCAATACGTAATTGACGATCATTATAAGAAACTAAAAGTAAGGCACCATTATCTTGTCCCTTTTGTCCCAATTTCCATTCTTCTGCTACTGCTAAGGAATACTCTTCAAGGGGAATACCATTTAAGCTTTTAATTGTTAAAACCGCAATTTGAATACCGGTTTGTGAATCTAAATTTCGTAAATATGAGTCAAGTGCTTTCTCTTCTGTACTACTTAAAATATTAGCAGTATCATTCACTGGCCCATTCATTGTAGGTACAGAAATCTTTGCTGCAAAAAGGGCAAAAGTTGAAAAAACTATTAACACACTACCTATAATCTTTCGTTTTATTATTGTACTCATCATTCCCCTGCTCGTAAAATTACTACAGTATCTCGTAATTCATTTGGATTTTCCTTTTCTGGTGGAAAATAAGTAGCTAGTAAATCACCACACTTAGTGACCGCTGTTAACAAAGCCTTCCCAGAACTACCTTTTTCTTGTGCATTAAATCCTTGTGCTAAATCCGTTGCAATTTTATTCCATTGGGATTGTTCAATTTTTGAACAAATACCACTGTCTGCAATAATTTGGACTTCTCGTTCTAACAAAGAAACAAAAATTAATATACCAGAATGTTCTTTTGTGGCGTAAACACCGCTATCTGCAAAATGACGAACAGCACGCAAATGAACGGCATATCGTCTGTTTTTTAAAGGTATAACAATTCGATCAAGCCAAGGCATATTGGCAGCAAAAAATAATAAAGCTATCGCAAAAAAGGTAATTGCTCCGTAGAAAAAAGGAATAACCCAAGAAGAAACTTCTCCCCAAAAAAATGATTCTATCCAAGGATTTATATAATTTGCGAACATAAGCATACCAGAAAATACCACTGCTCCACTCAAAACTGCAAATAATAATTCCCAAAAAGAATAATCATGGCTTTCTGGTGTAATAGCCACTGCAATTTCACCATTAGTCTTTTGTTCTACTTCTGCCACTTTCATAGCAACAGCTACTAATTCTTCCTCGGTTACCCTTGCTTTTTTTAACACGGATTCGCGGTATTTTGTATCATTCATAATTCACCCTTTTAATTAAAAAGTAACTACAGGAGCTGAAGAAG
>CALNCH010000330.1 GCA_937875245.1 uncultured Spirochaetaceae bacterium | reverse complement strand
CATATCGATACCTTTCATGCAACCTTCTCGTTCTACACAGGTAAAAAGTAATTCGCTAGCATATTTTTCTGCAGCTTTTGCTCCCTCAACAAGGGGTATTCCTGCGGTTTTTGTCCAACCCTTAAGGGCAATATCACCATGAATTGCATCTACAGAGATTATTATTCGTTGTTTGCCAATAGTAGAAACTAATTCTTCTAAAAAGGGAATGTTAAGAATGTCTTCCCCTTCCTGGGGATTTTCCTTGAAAGCGGCAGAACCAATAATGACTTTTTCTGCACCTAAAGAAATTAATTCTTTGGCTTTTTTAACGTCTCTAATACCACCACCAACTCTAACATTTCCTTTGCGTAACAAGGATTTTAGCATTTGTGTATTGGGAGTATTTCCTTTTTCTTTGCCTTCAGTAATTACATTTCCTAACGCAGCGTCCAGGTCAATGATTGCTACTTCACCATAGCGATTAAACTCTGCAATTAATGAATCCGGATCATTTCGTTCCAGAATTTTTTCTTTACCATTTTTTAATTGGACGACAATGCCGTCTTTCATGTCAATAGATGCAATAACCATAAAGAGAGTTTAGCAAAAATGCAGAGATGTTGCAATGTTAGAATAAATTAGAAAGCATCGTTTCGACGAACAACAAATTCAGTAGGAGTTTCCTTTATATGGGCATCGTGTATTCGTTTAAAATTGTTGTAAATGTATTCTTGTGCCCGTAATACTTCTTCATTTTCTTGAGGAACTCGAGGAATCCAAGTCCCTGTACTGTCAAGATAATGACTTTTTGTATTATCAGAAAAATATAAAATGAGAATATCTTTTATTTTCTTAAAAATATCTTCTTGGGCAACAGGAAACATTAATTCAACACGACGGTCAAGGTTACGGGGCATCCAGTCTGCACTGGAAAGATATATTTCTTCAGCTCCACCGTTTTGAAAGTAAAAAATACGACTATGTTCCAAGTATTCATCAATAATACTAATTACACTAATGTTTTCACTTTGTTTTTTTACACCAGGAACCAGCATGCAGATACCACGAACATTTAATAAAATATGGACATTATTATTACTTGCTTTGTATAAGGCTTGAATAATTTCTTCGTGAGCCAAGCTATTCATTTTTGCCATAATAAGCCCCGGTGTTTCTGGGGTTGCGTGCTGAATTTCTCGTTCAATGAGATGAACAAGTTGATTCTTCAAGTTAATAGGAGCCATATATAATTGTTTCATTACTTGAATAATCGAGTATCCGGAAATCATATTAAAAAACATAGTTGCGTCGTTAGCAATTTCTTGATTTACAGTAAAAAGAGACATATCGCAGTAAAGTCGGGCTGTTTTTTCGTTGTAATTTCCTGTGGATAAATGAACATATCTGCAAACACCATTTGCTTCACGTCTTACTACTAACAATAGTTTTGCATGAACTTTAAGATTAGCAATTCCATGAACAACAATAACCCCTGCTTTTTGCAAACGAGAGGCCCAAGATATGTTTCGCTTTTCATCAAAACGAGCTTTTAATTCAACGAAAACAGTAACTTGCTTACCATTTCGGGCAGCTCTTTCAATTGCCCTGATAATGGGAGAATCTCCACTGGTTCGGTATAAGGTCATTTTAATAGCCAACACACCTGGGTCTTCACTAGCAGAATTTAAGAAATTAATGACTGGTTCGTAAGATTCAAAAGGTACGTATAATAAAACATCTTTTTGTTTTATTTTGTCCCACATAGGTTCTTTAGGATCAAAGTCTGCTGAATAAAAATGTTTCCATTGTGGATATTTAAGATGGGCATATCCTTCGGTATTCCACAATTCTTCCAAAGACGATAATTCCAAAATACCATCAATTTCGTAGACATCTTCTTTTTCAAGATGTAATTTTTCTTGGAGAATATTTCGTATAGTGTCACTACTTTTATTACATACCAGTCTTACAGGAAGAGAGGATTGGCGTTGAACAAGAACTTCTTCCATTGCTTGAATAAAGTTATTACCAGCATCTTCATTGACTGCAAAATCTGCATCTCGGGTTACGCGAAATAGCATGCTTTCTTCTACAGAATAACCAGGAAAGAGTTGGGTTCCAAAATAAGTAATGATGTCGTCAACTAGGGTAAATAAATGTTTGTTTTCTGGTGAGGGTAACCAGATAATACGCTTCATTTTGGTAGGTATTTGTACAAAGGCTAACGGTATTTGCTGAGCTTTATGACGAAAGGCAGCGTGCAGTGTAGAAATATCAATGATAGGTTTTAAAGTAAAGGCAATAAATAAACGTAAGTTGTTAATATGAGGTAATTCTTCATCATTGTCAGTTCTTAAAGGAGTTAATAAAGGAAATATTTCTTCTTGAAAAATACCTTCTAAAAATAATTTTTGCTCTGATGTAAAGTTTTTGGAGGGTACATATACTAAGCCGTTATTTTCTAATGCAGGTAATATGTCAGTATTAAGACAGTTATATTGAATGTCTACTAATTTGTGTACTCTTGCTGAAATACGTGTTAATTGTTCTTTCGGGGTTAGATTAGAAATATCTTTCCAATCTGGCTCAGTTTCTGCTCTTTGTTTTAACCCAGCCACTCGTACCATAAAAAATTCATCAAAATTTGAAGTGACAATAGATAAAAACTTCAGTCTTTCCAAAAGAGGCACCTCTTTTCGACATGCTTCATGTAAAACTCGCCCGTTGAATTCTACCCATGAAAGTTCTCTATTAAAAAAAATAGTATCTTTGTTTTTTGGCATACTTTTGTCCTATGAAATCAGGATATTATATCCGAATACTGCCTCAAATAAATTTCCCTTCTCTGAGACTGCTAATCGTTCCAGTTTTGTATCGTGAGTTCCTACTGTTTTGATATTAAAACTGTCTCCGGAAAATTCCATTTCTAACTTATTAATTCTCTGGCTGTGACTTCGATCTAAGGAATCTGCAATACGCAATATAGCTGCTAGTTTTAATACTATCATCCTATCTGTTCTCGGTAAGGCATGAAATTTTACATCAGTAATAGTTGGCATTGAGCCTCTGTGGTAACATGCTACCAGAGCAACAATATTGATACTGTCTTTGTTTAATCCAAAAATATCAGAGTTGGAAATAATGTATTGACTATGCAGTTGATGATCAGTACTACGAATAAATATGCCTACATCATGTAAAATAGCAGATACTTCAAGTAATATTCTTGCGTGAGAGTCTAATCCTAATTCTTCATTCATGGTGTCATATATCTGCAACGCAATTCTTTTAACATACTGAGCATGTTCTTCATCATATTTATATTTGCGACCAATATTGACTGCAGACGCTACAATTTGAGATTCGAATTCTTTTTGTAAACCCTGAGGAGGTAAAACTTTGCTAATTATTAGACCTTCCCGTAAGGTTGTACCAGAAACAATTATTTCTTGGGCATCTGTCAAATCCATAAAAAGCTTATAGGTAAAAAGTGCAACTCCTAAGGATTTTGCGTCACTGTATGGAACTTGAAATTTAACTTGACATTCTTCTGGAGAAAATTGTTGTATTTCATTTGCAAACTCTGCAAAGTTTTCTCGAGTAATTTTCCAAGTGCGGGTTCCTATTTGTTCTCCAACGTATTGAGCGGCAATTCGGGCTTCATGTCCAATCGTTATAAAGTGTTGTACTTTTTTTAAATTAAATTCGGTATTTAAGTTTACTCCCGCATTTTTGATAAAATCTTTCAAAAAATGGCGTGCATCGTGTTGAGACCCTAACATAGATTTAATATGTTGCTCAATAATAACGGTACCCAGACGAAGGCTGTGAACGGCTGCCATTTCGCCTCGTTCCAAAAGCATTATTTCGGTAGAACCGCCACCAATTTCCAAAATTACAGAGTTACTTTGCTTTATTTCGGGTAAATCGTCTCGAAGGGCTTCTAGGACGGCTATGTACATAAGACGATTTTCTTCTATACCATCAATAACTTTTACTTTAAAACCAGTTTTTACTTGGATTCGGTCAAGAACGGTATCTCTATTTGAAGCTTCACGTAATGCACTAGTGGCAATAACAGTCACGTGCTGATCATCAATGCCCCATCCCTTTAATTGTTCTTTGAAACGATTTAAAATACGCAAACGCTGTAAAAGAGTTTCTCTGCTTACAGTGTTTAATGTGAACACATCCCATCCCAGGGCAACGGGTAACTCAGCATTGTCGATGACAACCCAAGAGCCTCCTGGGCTATCTTCGCATACCATAAGTCGTATTCCAGTTGAACCCATTTCGATAACGGCTTCAAGGGTTTTCATGGTATATCCTATAACTTGTCAATCAGCATGGAACATTTACCTGATGGAATAGGCAAAGTCTTTTTCTTTTGTCCTAAGATATTGATAGTAAAATAATACAATTTTTCGCTTTCCATTTGGATTTCCCAACCACGCAAACTCTTGTTGGACAGAATGGTAATCATATTTCTCTTTAGAGAAAGATTTTCAATACCCATAATTTCCAAGTTTGGTATAATCCAGTCTACTGTTTTTCTGGGTAAACTTATTGCGAGGCCAATAACGTTTTCGATCATTAATGCGATGGTTGAAAGTCCTGCAAAGTGAATATTTCTCTGCAATGGAAAGTTTTCATTGCCCTCCATTTTTGCCACCCCTTCTTTGCAAGGAAGGTATGCACCCCATAAATCACCTTTTTTTCCACCACCTGGAAACATAGCATCAAGCATATAATAAAGGTGTCTAAAAGCGGGGAATACACTACCTCTATATCCATTGCCCTCTTGGCTAAAAGAAGGATCATCCGCAGACAAAGAAGGAAAGGGGTGATCAGTACCAAAGGTATTAGGGTTTGTTAAATGAGCAATAAGCTGTGAAGCTTTATCTTCATTAGGAATTTCTGCTAATAAAGGCCAAAATCCTGCAATAGTTTTTTGAGGTAATCTCTGACTGTCTTTATCGATGTCGTGATAAAATCCTGTTTCAGGATTCCACATCAAAGAATTGATACGAGTTTTTAATGAAAAATAAAGTCTTTTGTATTGAAAACTTAATTCTTTATCGTTGAGAATATCGCCTAAGGCAGACATGTATAAGGCATTAATTGCTACTGCAGAGTTAAAATCTACAGGATAGCAAGTTCCGTCACGAGGTGAATTGTACATAGTACTAGTAATTGGGGGAACAGCATAAAGGCCGTTTTCTTGTTTAAAAGTTTCATCTAACCAACTCATATATTTTTGAAGAATTGGCATAATTTCTTTTACACGGCGCTTATTTGCAGTCTTGTGAAACAAGTTAAATTCTGCCCAAGCAAAAAGTGGTAATCCGACGCCTTCTGGGTTTTCTACGGTTACTACAGGAGACTTTGTTTTAATCTCATATCTCCATCTTATAGCACCATTTTCTTCCTGACGTTCATATAAAAAATCCAGATTCTGATTTGCAGGATAGTTTCTGTTTGAATAAACTAAGAAAAAAGAAGCAAAAATAGCTTCTAACTGATCCAGATAGAAATTTGAGTTCTGGGGGTGAATAAAATAACCGTCAGGTGATAGTTCTTCAGTTTTAGGGTCCAACCAAAAATCCCCTAACCAAGACCAGGTTTTATCGTAAATATCTACAAAATCTTGATCGTAAAAGTGAATCTTGGGAAAGTCGCGTTTATTCACACATTCTCCTTACATAATTATTTTGAGTATATCATATTTTAATGATTAGTGATATATTAAAATTTCACTTTTTGATTTTTATTTTTAGGGGTATTTATGTATCAATCCCATGTGTATCTTGACGTTAGAGTTTTAGTTTCTCGAGAAAAAAAAGCGTTTTTGCAAACTGAATCAAAAGAAAGATATACCCTTGATAAAGCAGTTGCAGAAAAAGTATACATTTTAGCAAAAGCCTTAGGATGCCAAAATTGTGAAAATCCCCTGTTTGAACAACAGACAACAATATCTTCTGCTCCAAAAGAATTAGTATTATCTGGTTTATCTTTAAAAATAGCAGAAAATGGCTCTTTGGCTATTGAATTTCATAGACGAAAAAAGCAAATCCGAATAGAAGAAATTCGTATTGAAGAAGATACAGGTCGTCTAACCCATTCTGATGGAAAAACTCACATGGATTATACCTATGCAGGATGTCCAAGTGTTCGTATTAAAACCAGTGCTGATTTTGAATTAGGGGAAGAAGCTGGTTTATTTTTAGATGAACTACGCCGATTGATTCAATATTTGCAAATTATTTCTGATATGCCTATCGATAGTTTAATACGCTGTAATGCTTATGCGGCATTATCAAAATACCCAGAAATGCCTAATTATTATGTAAAACTTCGTAATTTAAACTCTTTTAATTTTGTGAGAAAAGCAATTAATGCAGAGTTAAGCCGACAGGAAGATATTTTAACTTCTGGGGGTGTAGTAGTTTCTGAAAGCCGATTATGGAATGAACGCCAAAACTATACAGAGTCTTACAAACCTCGAAATGCAGAATTACCACGACACTTTCAAGCAACAACAAACCCTGTCTCTTTTGATTCAAAGGATTTTGCAGAATTTGCAAATTCTTGCAGTGAGGTTGAACTTCCAGAACCACGACGTCAAAGATTAAGTCAAAGTTACGGTTTATCTAAGTCACGATCTGGTTTTATTTGTGATGAAAAAGAGAGAGCAGATTTTTTTGAAGCAACAGTTGCTTGTGGGGCAGACCCTATGGATACCGCTCATTGGATGTCTTCTGAATTAATTCGCCTTATTAAAAGAAATAACACAACCTTGTTTCAGTCCCCTTTAACCCCTCAGCGATTTGCATTTATTTTGCAACAATTTTCTTCAAAGCAGATACATAGTGGAATTGCAAAGCAATTATTATTAACGGTTTTGGAAACAGGAATAGAGCCAGAAGTATTAATTGAAAAAAATAGTTGGACTCAAATTTCCAGCGAAGATGATTTGTTACCTATTATTAAACAAGTTATCGAAGAAAATCCTGCAGAAGCAGAAAAATTGCGGGCTGGAGAAATGTCTCCTTTGGAATTTCTAACTGGTTTAGTGATGAAGAAAACTCAGGGTATGGCTGTTCCTCAAACCGTAAAAGCTTTATTAAAAAAAGAACTGGATATTAGAATTGTGTATGTTCTTTCTATGGGTGGCGCAATATGCGGTTCCCGTCAAAAAGATGGAACTGTTTGTTCCGGAGAAGAAAGTGTTTTACGAGAGATGTTATCGAAAGGTGATCCTGATGTGAAGTATCAAGTAATAGCTGTAGAACATATTTTGAGTGAAGAAATTGCTCCTGATGATTGGGCTCATCTTATTACCGAAGTAGCCACACGTATTGCCGCAGGCACTGCAACCGGCATTGTTATTGCTCATGGTACTGCCACTCTTTCTTACACAGCTGCACTTTTGTATTGGTTATTCTCTGATTCGGGAGTTCCTGTTGTTATTACTGGCTCCTCCACTACTCCTGATAAAAGTTCTGAATCAAGTACAAATCTTCATTTAGCTACTGAAATAGCCTGTAGAGAAAATAACGGTGTGTATGTAGTTTATGGTGGTAAGGTGCTATCACCATTGAACTTAAAATTTGAAAGACCTACTCCAGACGGTTTTGTCAACTGGAATATGCCAACTCCTGTTTATGAGAATTCGGGTTCAATTGCAACTCAGTTTTCTGGCTTTGTAGATTTAGATACCTTTGTTATTAAGCAAATTTTACAGGAAGCTGCAAACAAAATGATGGTCTGTAGGGTATATCCTGGCTTAAATTCAGAACATTATATAACTTTAGTAAAAGAAGGGATAAGTCGTATGTTTCTGGAACTATACGAGACAGGTACGGGTAGTATGCGAAATGGTAATTATTCATTAAAATCCCTACTTATTAAAGGTAAAAAGCAAGGTTGTAGATTTTATTGTACTTCTCAACAGCAATGTTCTACGGATTTTTCTGAATATACCACCAGCCGTCGGGTATGGAGAGAGGGAGCTGTTCCTATGGGCAGACTTACCACTGAATCTGCCATAGCCTTGTACTTTGCGGCTAGTGTTGTGTGCGATACAGTTGAAGAATTAGACCAGTGCATGGAAGTGTATGCCGATGCCTGGTCATAATATTAGTTTATAACTTCGGTAGTAGTAGCTTCTTCTTCTTCGTAAATCAGACGGACAGTTTCTATTGCAGCTCTATGTCTGAACTTTAAGAAAAGTGTTTTAGTATTTGCATCATAGGCATAACCTGATGAATTGTAAGCTTCAAACCGTGGGTCAGTTCTAAAAGCAACACCATAAATCTCGATTCCTTCAAAAGGTTCAATGCCATTAAGAATCATGTAATGACTTTCTCCTTGAGGGAAGGTTGTATTTAGAGTTATGTTACCATTGTCATCTGTTTCGTAGGTAACTTGTTCTGCACAAGTCCATGCCCAAGTTGTCTTTTCAGGTGCAATAGCAAGTAGTGCCACATGAGGAATGTAAGTGTTATCCTGTCTTAAAGTAAGGTATAATTCCGAGAGTGTTCTTGTGTCAATTTGAGATGGGGATTTTAAAGCAGTATTGATAAGTGCATATCCTCCAGCTATCAAAGAATTATCCTTTGTCAGGTTTCCATAATTTAGTAATGCTTTTCCTAACTTAACGATATTCAATACTGAAGTAGTGCCATTGTTTAAGGTGAGTTCAGTATCCGTTGGAGTACATATTTGCTTTATTGCATTTATACTGTAATCAAGAATAGGTTGAAACCCTGCTACTAAATTTTCTCTATTTTGTTTAAAGTTGTTATAAATTTCTAAAATACCAGTTATTTCTTCAGTTGAAAGCTGAATGTCATCTCTTGTAATCATGTTTTGCAAAATGGTAAAAACAGGTTGTATTTCACTTTCTTTTTGGTAAATCAAATAAGACGCAAAATTCTCAATACCAAAAATATCTATGTCATTTCTAGGAATTGCCTGGCTAACCTTAAAACGAATGTTTTCATTTTGCATAACAAAGGTTTGATTCATATTAACAAGGGAATTAAAATAATTGGTGGTTAAGAACGTACGTTTGGTACTGGTTAGAAAAGATTCAGGAATGTCATTTATTGCTTGGCGATATCTTCCAGAAGAAGAAGATTCAGAAACATAGGCTATTATTGCTTGTTCAGAAACAGGGTCATCTTTTGTTGCACTATAACTTGCTAAAAAGCTGTTGGTTAATTGTGATACTGTTGTATTGTAAGTAGCTCTTTGGGCTACAGGGAAGGAAGTAATTGTTTCAAAATCAAAGAGAGAAGATTCTACATAGGTAACATAACGAGCTGAGGTTTCTTTACTACTTAAGAAAATGCTATTCTCACTAAGTTCATTGGCTTGCAATAAAAATGATTCTGATTTTGACTGAAAAACAACTCTATTGCTTTTTAAATCTCGTAAGGAGTATGCACCAGAGGCTTTATATGGTATATTCACTCCCTGAAACCTATCAGGAATTTGACTTGTAATAAAAAGTTGGGGACTAGTTCCTTCACTTGTATTAGAAAGAGTAAGAGAAATATTCTCGGAAAAATAAAGGGTTACTGCATTTTCTTCTAAATCTGTTACATCTAGTAGCGTTAATGCAATTTTTTTGTTATCTTTTTCTAGTGCAGTGACAGGGTTTTCGTTATCCCCATATAAAATGAAACCTTTAAATGAAGCAGAAAATACATTTTTTAATGTTGTGGTTTCTGTATCGGTTGTCTCGGATAAACGGAGTTGTAAGAACCCAAATGATTTATTGATTGAAGATACATTTCTAAATTGAAGTGCAAAAATGCCGAGAATAATAATACTGTAGAGGACTGTAAGACCTAAAAACTTTCTAATAGGATGATTTTTCATTTACAGTTAGTTTATCTTAAATTAGAAATAAGAGGATTTAATGAAATTATTTGTGAAACGTTTTTTTGTAATAGTATGTGCTTTTGCTCTCTCTCTACCTCTTTTGTGGTCAGAACCCAATCAGAATGAAATTCAAGGATATACTGATAGTTTTTTAAATCAACTCCAAGAATTTTTAGAACAAGGAAATTTGCAAGGAGCTTTGAATTTGTGTGAGGAAGTACCAAGTGAATACGTTGGTACCTATACAATAAGTTTTATTTATAGCTCTCTTCTTTTTTCTGCTGGACAATACCCTGCCGCTGAGCAATTGGGTTCTACCCTTTTAACCCAATATCCCTCAGATGTTGACGTGTTATATCTAAACTCAATGATTGCAAAAATGTTGAATAATGTTTCAAAAAGAAAAACCCTATTAAATAAGATTTTAGAAATTGCCCCATCGAATCCTGATGCTAATGGAGAATTAGGTAACGATTCTTTGCTGGCTAAAAACTATAATCAAGCTTATATGTATTTTGCAAAAGGTCTTTCAGAAAATCCCTATCATATTGATTGTCTATTTGGCTACGGTCAATCTGCATATTATCTTAATAAGCTTTCGGATTCTAAAAATGCTTTCAAACGGATTGTAAATATTGATTCTGAAAATGCTATGGCTTGGTCTTATTTAGGAAAAGTAGAAGCCGAAACTTCCCAATATACCGCTGCTATTGAATGTGCATTAAAGGCCTTAGAAATAGAACCCAATTATTACAATTATTGGATTGAGTATGGCAATTACTTGCGATTTATCAGTAAAAATGAGGAATCAATACAAGCTTATGGAAAAGCAATAGAAATTGATTCTTCTTATTTTTTGGCTTATGTATATCGAGCAGGTTTGTATGATGCCGATGACAAAAGAGAGGCTGCTCTTGCAGATTATCAGCAAGCAATACGCTGTAATCCCGAGTATTACTTTGCTTATGAAGCTATTGGAATTTTTGCTTGGGGAGAAGGGAAATGGGAAGAATCAAGAAAAGCCTTCGAAAAAGCATATGAGATTACTCCTAATAACATATCTTATCCCTTAATGATTTCTGCTTGTTATCAAAAAGAGAATAAAAAACAAGAGAATAAGCTTTTTATGACAAAGGTTCTAAAAACTTTAGACAAAAACTCTTTAAATTATGCTGTAGCAAGGATGTACATGGAAGGTATTGGGGACGGTCCTGTACTTCAAAAAGTAGTGAATGAAACAAATAAAACAACCAAGGGAAAAATGTTGTACTATATGGCTTTGTTTTATGAACTGAAAGGTAATGACGTCTTGGCAAATAAATATTATATTGAAATACAAGAAATGAAGAGTCCTATGTTTTTTGAATATCGTTTGAATGACTGGGCACTTGAAAATAAAACAAGGTAGAGGAATCCATGTCAGATAGTAACGAGACCGTAGAAAACAGAACTGAAAAACATTTGGTTTTTGGGGATAGAGAAATAATTTTAGTGGGTACTGCCCATATTTCAAAAGAAAGTATGGAACAAACAATTCAAGTTATTAGATCCACTAATCCAGATTCCATTGCAATTGAATTAGATGATCAGAGATTGGCTTCTATGCAGGATCCTGATGCATGGAAAAAACTTGATATTATAAAAGTGTTAAAAGAAGGAAGAGGCTTTGTGATGATGGCAAATCTAGTTCTTTCTTCTTTCCAGCGACGAATGGGATCTGATGTAGGAGTAAAGCCTGGGGAAGAAATGAAGGCTGCTCTTGAAGTGGCAAAAGAATTGGAAATTCCTACTGTAATGCCACTCTTTTTGCCAGTGCTTTTGAAAAAGAGGAAATTTCTGCAGAAGATATTGAAAAACTGAAGAATTCTAACGAAATGGATACTATGATGGGAGAACTGGCTTCTTATTTACCAGCAGTAAAGGAAGTACTTATTGATGAAAGAGATCAATATCTTGCCAGTCATATTTGGGATGCTCCAGGAAAGAAAATTGTAGCAGTTTTAGGTGCAGGACATTTACCTGGGGTTGAAGCTCTATTAACAAAGTTATCTAAAAAAGAAATAT
>CALNCH010000329.1 GCA_937875245.1 uncultured Spirochaetaceae bacterium | reverse complement strand
CGATAGGCGTTCCATACATCCTTTATTTTTGCACTCCAATTGCGTTTAGCAGAAGGCTCTATGATACGGGCCAATTGCATGGTTATAGTAGATGCCCCACTTACCCGCTCTTTACTTAGGGCATTTTGTATAAATGCTCGCCCCGCAGAAATCCAATCGACTCCCCCATGAGAATAAAAACGTTTATCTTCTGCTAGTAAAAACAGATCAATGCAGGATTGGGGAATTTGTGCTATGGGTAAAAACTCCCGACGAATACCATTTTCTACCGGAGTAACTTGAAGCAATACCTTTTTAGAATCATAAAAACTGACACTCCAAGAATCAGTTAAAAAAAGATCCAGCTTTTTATAAGGAGAAAAACGAAGAAGATAAAACAGTAGCATTCCGGACAACACCACAATGCTACTGAAAATAAGTACTATTTTAGTTTTTCTGGTCATTCTATTTTATGATATACAAGTAGCCATCTGAACGACCAAAGTCTTCTGGTTCATACATACATTCAACTTGGGTAGGGGTTACAGGATATATACCACGTCGGGCTGCTCTAAAGGTAAAGCTCACCGTACTTTCACCCTTAGCATAGGAATCCCAGAAAAAGCGAGACTCGTTATCGTAGTTTACTTGATTGCTTAAATATCGTTCCCAATATCTTCCGGTAGTATAATCTGTTTTTGCTTCTGAACCAGTGGATACAAAGGTAGAATCCAAAATTTCTGCACCAGATGGAATGGGAGCTCTTAAAGCGACAAAGGTACTGTCTCGAGCAGCATTTATGGTAATTACTGCCTTATAGGTTTTACCACTTTCTAAGGTTCGTATTAAAACACCTTTTTCACTTGTAGGAACTTCTAACCCGGTTTCAACATCAACAATTACATTTTTGACGCTAAAACCCATGTCCCTTGCAATTTGCATTTCATCAGGAATAGCATATTGCAATTGTGTCGTGTAATACAAATTTCCCTTTCCTATTTTTGTGAAAGTTAATGGTAACTTTGTATCCCGGGGTAAATCTTTTAAAGGCTTATCTGAGAAGGACAAGGTATTAGAAGCTTCTTTTGCAGCCACCCCTGTAAATTTTCCTCTTACAATTTCGTTGTTTGCAAAACTTGCATCCGCAATAAAATCAACTGAATCTAAGTTTCTTCCCTTTATAAAGGTATAAATAGATTCTAAGGCTCGGGTTGTGGCAACGGTATTAATCCAATATCCTGCTTTCATTTCGGATAACAGTGAGTACAAAAGCTTATCTACCATACTATCAGTTGGATTTGTGGTTGCAAAGAGCTGTAAAATCAATGCTTTTTCATCTACATCAGAAGTATAGAAATAATATCGATTCAAGGTTTCTGAAGATCGAGTAATATCTACCCCTCGTCCATAAGAAGTTAGATAAGAACGAATTCCATTAGCGCACTCTAAGGCTTTTGCCTTTCCTTTCTCTGTGTTTTTGGCAGCCCAAGCTAATCCAAGCAATGCAGTTTCGGAGTGAGTCTTATTTTGTTTTTCCATAGCCTTTTCTAGATTGTTATCCAATCTCTTATCTCCGGCTAAAGAGAACACATAATAGGTATAGGCTTGTAAATAAGAACTTGTATTGTAGGTAAATTGAGAGGAAAGGAAATTAAGCAAAGCACTGAAATCTATAGGGAAATCAGAGTTTGAATATCCATGAGCTTGGGCAATAAGATACAAGTGAGCCATTCGCAATGAAACATAATAATTAGATTCCATGCCAGCGGCCCAATAAGGGAAACCCCCATCCTTTTTCTGATAGTTTTCCCAAGATTTCATAAAAGACATTACAAATTTTTTAGTATCTGCTATCTCTGATTGTAATCCAAACACATCAATATAATCTTCAAAAACAATTAAAGGTAATACTTGAGCGGTTTGCTGTTCAATACAACCATAAGGATAACGGAATACATATTTAACTGCAGAACTCAAATTACCTAGTCGAGTTGCATCTAAGGTTACGGATATATTGCCAACCCCCTCTTCTGCAAAACTTGGCAATACTACCAATTCTTCAGCAGAAGCTTGCTCTAAATCTCCAGTAGAACCAGTAGTTACTACAGTTTCAAGAACATAAGATTTTTCAATTTTAATTGATGAAACCAATTTTTCAGAAAGAGGCCCTGATGAAATAGCATAGATTAATTCTACAGTACCTTGTTTTTCTGCTCCTACATCAAAATAGACTACCCCAGAATTTCCTGCTCCTAAGGTAATTTTGTTTGAAGTGTTGCCATCAATAAAAGCATTTCCAGCTTGAGTAATTAAGCCTTGTTTTGTTTCAGCTGTTTTATTTGTTTCCGGAGAGCGAATAGAAAGGCTTACCGTAATCTCTTGAACCGATTCTGTTAAATTCGTTACTA
>CALNCH010000328.1 GCA_937875245.1 uncultured Spirochaetaceae bacterium | reverse complement strand
GTTTCAGAATCATCTGGAAATCGCACCGCTGCATTAAATATTTTACATGCATCCTTTGCGGTGGGTGCTTTGTCTGCTCCCTTTTTAGTTATTTTATTTACTCAAGTTTTACACTTAGACTGGCGTTTTCCTGCAATTTTTATCATTATTTTTGAAATTGGTGTATTACTCATTTTAGCAAAATCATCATTATCAAATGTTCCAGTTCTTACAAAAAAAGATGAAAAAGCAGCTGATAAAAAATTTCTTACTTCACCCATTTTTTGGTTAAATACATCTATTTTATTTATGTATCTTTGTTGTGAGTCAGGTATTGTTGGTTGGTTAGTTACTTATTTTAAAGAAAGTGGTGGGCTAAGTGAAAGTTTATCACAAAGTACCGCCTCCCTTTTATGGATTATGATATTAATAGGTCGATTGCTTTGTGCAGTAATTCCTGAAAAAATGAATAAAGCAGTAATAATTGTTTTTATGGCTATAGCTCAAATTGTCTTCTTTTTGCTCATGATTTTATCTTCTAACATGACACTTATTTTTGTTGGTTTATTAGGAACAGGGCTTGCTATGTCAGGATTTTATCCTACTGTATTAAGTACCATGCCCAAGGAATTTACTTCTTCTACAATTGCTACTGGTACTTGTATAGCAACGGCTACTATTGGAGCAATTGCAATGCCGATAATAATTGGTGCTATTGCAGAAGTTACTGGTATAGCAGGAGGTATTTCCACTATTGGTGTAGCGTTAGGAATCTGCGTGGTATTAACAATAATAAAATTGATAATCTCATGTAAAGAAAAAAAAGATTAGTTTTTTGTATTAGGATATGAAAACTTTTTATTAAAAAGAGAAAAAAAAGGGCTGTCCAACAAGTTCGTTAAATGAACAAAATGGACAGCCTTTTTTACTTATCTTGCATATTCTACGATTCGTGTTTCCCTAATCATAGTAATTTTTATTCGTCCCGGATATCTTAAATCCGTTTCGATTTGTTTTGCAATTTTTCTTGCTAATTCCTTTACATCAGGATCAGGAATTTTTTCGTTATTAACTAATACCCGTAATTCTCTACCAGCTTGAATAGCATATGCTTTTTCAACTCCAGTAAAGTTTTCTGCAATTGCTTCTAAGTTTTCAAGACGTTTAACATAGTTATCCATTGTTTCTCGTCTTGCACCAGGGCGTGCGGCAGAAATAGCGTCAGCAATTTGAACAATAATTGCTTCAATACTAGTAGGTTCGATATCATTATGGTGAGAACCAACTGCATTAAGTACTTTTGGATCTTCTCCCATTTTGCGAGCCATATCCATACCAACTTCTGCGTGATTCTGGTCAGAATCGTTTTCTGCACCTTTTCCGATATCATGTAATACAGCAGCACGTTTTGCTAGGTCTCTGTTAGCACCGATTTCAGCAGCTAGCATACCTGCAATAATTGCAACTTCTTTAGAGTGGTTAAGAACATTCTGTCCATAACTGGTTCTAAAATACAATCGTCCTAAGGCTCTTACCCCTTCTTGACTCATGTTATGAATACCTAAGTCAAATAAAACTTTTTCACCTTCTTCGTAAATCTTTTGTTGGATTTCACGAGTTACTTTCTGAACGATTTCTTCAATTCGTGCAGGGTGAATACGTCCATCAGAAATAAGTCTTTCTAAGGACACTTTTGCAATTTCTTTTCGAACTGGATCAAAACAAGAAATTACTACAGCTTCTGGTGTATCATCGATAATAATATCCACACCAGTAAGTGTTTCTAGTGTACGAATGTTTCGACCTTCTCGACCGATAATTCGTCCCTTCATTTCATCGCTAGGTAGTGAAACGGTAGCAACTGTAATATCGCTAGTGGTTTCTGTAGCAATTCTTTGAATTGTTGTTACTAAGATGTCTCGAGCTTTTTTCTCTGCAGAAATCTGAGCATCTTGTTCAATTTTGTTTAACAACCCTTGAGCATCATGGCGAGCTTCATTTTCCAAATTCTGAATAATAAGGTTTTTAGCTTCTTGAGCACTTAAACCAGAAATTCTTTCCAATTCTTGACGATACTTTTCTTCTACTGTTGTTAATTCTTGTTCTCGTTGGCTAATTACTTGTTCTCTGTCAACGAAATCTTGTTCCTGTTTATCAAGGCTTTGAACTCTTTTATCCAAAGTCTCTTCTTTTAGAGTTAATCGGCGTTCATAACGCTGTAACTCTCCACGACGTTCTCTACTCTCCCGCTCCTGTTGATTACGTTCCCGAATAAGTTGATCTTTCGCTTCTAATAAAATTTCTTTTTTCTGTGCTTCTGCTTCTCTAATAGCATCTTGTCTTACACGTTCCGCTCTTTGTTCAGATGCAGATAGTTGAAATCTGGCATAAAGCCAGCGAATAGTCCATCCAAGAACAATTCCAGCAATGGGGAGACCAATGTACAATGCTAGTGTCATTTTTCAAGCCTCCAACTAGATTAGTTCAGTTTACAAAATAACACAACAATACATCATTGTCAAATACAAGATACAATTACTTAAAAAAATTAAGTATAATTAAAGAAAAATAATTACATTTTAAACTCAGTACCTAGATACAGTTTGCGGGCAATTTCTGAGTCCAAGATTTCATCTTTATTTCCTTGAACTACAATTTGTCCGTTGCTAATTATTATTGCTCTGCTAGTAATTTCCAAGGTATCACGGACATTGTGATC
>CALNCH010000327.1 GCA_937875245.1 uncultured Spirochaetaceae bacterium | reverse complement strand
TTCAAGACTTTCAGACATAGCAGTAAATCCGCGAATATCAGAAAAGAAAATAGTGGCAGTTTTTGTTTCTCCACCCAGTGTTAATTCACCTTTTAAGGCTTTTTCTGCAATCTCTTTGTTAATAAATCTACCAAAAGTATCTTTTAAGCGTTCACGTTCTGCTAAACCTTTACCCATGCTGACAAAACTTTCAGTTAATAAGCCAAGTTCATCTTTAGTGTGTGCTTTTATTGATAATTCGTATTTTCCTTCTTTTATCTGGTTAGCAGCAGCTGCCAAAGCTTTTACCGGATTGCTGATACTTTTTGAAACAAACCAAATAATCATAATGGAAAGAGCTAAAACTACTATTGTTAAATATACATTTCGCCTGGTGGTAGTTTGTACTGTTTCAAAAATTACTGAAGCTTGTACTGTAGTTATTACTCCAATATCTCCTTGAGAAAGCTTTTTGTATGCTCCAAAAAATTCTTCTCCAGTTTCATCGGTATACAATAATTGACGATTTGTAACAGAGTTTTCCATCATATCTTTTACAATTGGATTGGAAATCATACTTGCCGCTACCATAACCAAACTAGTATCTGGATGGGCTAACAATTCACCTTGGTTATTAACCATGAAGGAAGAGTTTAGAGAACCTGTTCCAAAAATCTCAGATAAGGATTCTGAAGAAAAAAGAATAGTAAGAGAGCTTTGTGTTACTCCATCGTCATAGGGGTAAATTAAACAAATCATAGGATATTCAAAATAAGGAGAAGCGTTAATAGCTATTATTTCACCCTTTTTTCCTCTTTCGATAGCATCAGATTCCTGTAGCAAAAAAGATTCCAATACAGTGTTTTCTAATTCATGAGAAATAAAAAATCCAGTATTAATGAGGGATTTAGAATCAGATATTATTACGGCCGCAATAGAAGGATTTCGTTGAAAAAAGAAAGATGCTGCTTGTCGAGACAGGCTACCTTCAGAACCGGAGGCATCAATCATATCTAAGAGTAAATAGACGTTTGAATATATAGTTTCTAAACGGTTTTCGATATCGGCGGCACTGCGACTGTTAATGGTTAAGTTGTTTTCTTCTGCGCTTATTCGTACATCATTTGTTACATAATATGAAACTAAGGTAGTAATTATTCCTAAAGCAACTAGAACAATTAGAGATGTTATGGAAATTAACTTTGCACTAATAGTATGTTTCGTTCTAGGAGATTTATCTGCTAATTCGTAGTATTGATCCTTTTCGGGAGAAATTTCAGTTTTTTTTTCTATAGCGACAGTAGGTGTTATTTCAACCGGAATTGTTTCTATTGCATCATGTTTGATTTCTTCATGCTCTTCATCTTTTTTTACTAGGGGAGCTTTGTAATAAATAAAATCCCCATAAGATAAAGAAGTATCAACTTCCTTGATTAATTCCCCCATGACAGACCTCCATGTCCTTACCCATTATGGGCTAAAAAGTAAATAAAAAATAGTATAAAAATCTCTAAATAATCTTTTTTTTGCCCGTGTTGCTCATAATTGTAGTTTTTGTTATACTTTTGAGAAAATTATATGGAGTATAGCAATGGCAGATACTTATGAAGTGGCAGTGGAAAAGAGTAAAAAAATTGAAGCTGATATTTTAGTGAATCCAAAAAAATATCGAGTTTTAACAGGAGACCGTCCTACCGGCCGACTTCATATTGGTCACTATTTTGGTTCCTTACAAAATCGTGTCCGCCTTTCTAAATTAGGTGTACCAACTTGTATTCTCATTGCTGATTATCAAGTTTTAACAGATCATGATGCCTTTTCTGAAATTTCTCAAAACACAAAACAATTAGTTATAGACTATTTAGCAGCTGGTCTTGTTCCCAGCGATGATGTTATTATTTATCCCCATAGTTATGTTCCTGAATGTAATCAGTTAATGCTTCCTTTTTTAACATTGGTAACAAATGCAGAATTAAGTCGTAATCCTACAGTAAAAGAAGAAATTCAAGCCGCTGGATTAAAAAGCGTAAATGCTGGTATGTATACATATCCAATTCATCAAGCCTGTGACATTTTATTTTGCAAAGGAAATATCGTCCCTGTTGGAAAAGATCAGTTACCGCACTTGGAATTAACTCGTTTAATTGCACGGCGTTTTAACGAAAAATTTAGTCCAAATGCTCCAGTGTTCCCAGAACCAGAAGCTTTATTAAGCAAAACTCCAAGTATTATTGGGCTAGATGGTACACAGAAAATGAGTAAGAGCCGTGGAAACGCAATTATGCTTTCTGCTACTGAAGATGAAACAGCAAAATTAATTAAAAAAGCAAAAACAGATGCCGAAAGATTTATTACCTATGATCCAGAAAACAGGCCAGAAGTTGCTAACTTATTAATGCTTATATCATTGTGCACTGGTGAAAAGCCAGAAGAGATTGCCGCCCGCATTGGGGAAGGGGGTGGTGGTATGTTAAAAAACACTTTAACAGAAGCCTTGAACGAAAAGTTACGTCCTTTAAGAGCAGAAAGAGCTCGTTTAGAACAGTCTCCCGATTATATTCGACAAGTATTATTAACCGGGGCTTCAAAAGCAAGAGAAATGGCAATTACAACCCTTAATGAAGTACGCCATGTAATGAACATGGAAATTTAAGACAGGTACTTAAAACTGTTTTGATTCCCAAATGTGAAGAGCAATTTGTAATAATTGCTCTTTTTTATTTGTTCTAGGATCTTCTAAAACCGTTTCTAACAATTCCTGTAAAATATTTCCAATGGCTTTTCCACTAGGAATACCATTTGCAATTAAATCTTTTCCTGTAATATCTAAATTTTTTAGTCCTAGGGCATTTTCTTGAGCTAGTATTGTATCAATTCTGTCCTTAAATTCCAGTAAGTTTTGACTCCAAGGTCCTTTTGAGAGTAAAGAGGGCATTCCGGTCATACCGGTTACATCCGCAATGCGTAAGTCAAACAAATCTTTTAATGTCTGGTTTAATGGATTTTCCACTTCTAGGGGGAGTAAGCCGGGAGCAGGGGTAATTCGAACCAAAAATCGTCTAATTGCAGCATCGGTCCAATTGCTTTCATAATGAAACATATGCTGTTCAATCAAATGACACACATATTTATTAGTGGCTTTAGGAAGTTTTAATCTGTCAAAAACTTGAGAAGCTATTTTACTAGAAGCTTTTTCATGATTAAAAAAAGTATAAATGGTATTTCCTAATCCATCAGTTTCTACTTTACGAACAGAAGGTTTTCCAATGTCATGAAATAAGGCTGCCAGCGGTACAATGAAAGGTTCTATGCTATTTTTTCTAGCTCCATTACAACTGTAAAAAAGATGATCCAATACATCAAATTTATGAAAACCACGGTTGTCTGCTTGCACAACATTACGACAAGAGGTCAGTTCTGGTATAAAAAAGGCTAATTCTCCGGTTTGTTCCAATAATTGTAGTCCAAGAAGTGAGTTATCTGAAGAAATAATCTTAAGAAACTCATCTCGAAAACGCTCAATAGATATCTTTTTTGTAATTTCAATTGTTTGTGAAATAGCATCTAAGGTATTTTTTTCGATAGCATATCCTAGTTGACTAGCAAATCGAATAGCTCTAATAGGACGAAGTCCGTCTTCTGAAAATCGTTCTAAAGGATTACCTACCGTCCGAATTATCTTTTTCTTAATATCTTTTTGACCATTAAAAGGATCTACTATCATCCCTGTATCTAAATTTGCTGCCAGAGCATTCATGGTAAAGTCTCGACGAGATAAATCTTTTTCGATAGTGGCAGCATAGGTTACTTTATCGGGATGGCGACCATCAGAATAATCGGTTTCAGTTCTATAGGTCGTAACTTCTATATGATGTCCCATAAAAATTACAGTAACGGTACCATGTTCAATACCAGTTGGAATTACCTTATTAAAAATACTAGTAACTTCTTTTGGAGAAGCATTAGTGGCAATATCCCAATCAGAAGCTTCTTTTCCACGAATCATGTCACGAACTGCACCCCCAACTAAAAAGGCTTCAAAACCTTTATTCTTAAAAAAGTTGTTCATTTTTTGTAATTCTGTAGGAATTTTTATGGTCTTCATAGTATAGTGACTATACTATGAAAAAGGATGAAAAATCTATATGGGTCATGTAGTAGTTTTTACAGGGGGTTTATATCCTCCTAAATCAGTTTTAAATACATTTTTGCAGGACACTTCATTACCTACTTTTTGTATCGCAGCTGATTCAGGCTATAACACCGCTTTATCTTTAGGATATACACCAGATTTATTAGTTGGGGATATGGACAGTGTAAGTTCTTTATCTGTTCTTGAAAGTATGTCAAAAGATCGAATAAAAACCTGGCCTCGGGATAAGGATTATACTGATACAGAAATTGCCCTTATGGAAGCAACAAAACATAATCCTGATTATCTTACATTGGTAGGTGGAGACGGAGGGAGACTTGATCACTTATTTGCTATTCAGAAATTATTTCAAACTCCTTTAGCACCTACTTATTGGATTGGAAAAGAACAAACTACTTTTTTTTTGTCAGCTAAGTCTACCCATTCTCGCCTCCAAATTGATAGAGGACGGATGGCTGCAAACCAAATATCTGTGTTTCATGTTCCAGAAGATAAGGGTGAATATGAAATAGAATCTCAAGGATTAGAATGGCCTTTAGAGAAAGTACAGTGGAATAAGGGGGAATATAGCTTAAGTAATAGAATTACTACTACGTATTTAGAGGAACAAAAAAAAGCTCTTATTCAAGTTTCAAAAGGCAGTTTTATTTGCATAATACCCCATAAAATGTAATGAAATAAATTGAAAAATTGTACAAAGAATGAATGATAGAATTCCAAAAAATTGATTTATTTTTTGTATAAAAATAGCGAAGTAAAATACCTGCAAAGAGACTGTTTAATAAGGGGAATAAACCTAAATATCTATGAGCAAAAGTGAACAAAAGTAGGGGAATACCTTCACTTAAAAAAGTAACAATTTTTTCTTTATTACACACTAGATGAAGTAGTTCTTTTGTTCTAACTGGTAAAAAAAAACGATATAAAATTTCTTCAAAACTTGCAAAAACAATGGTGCCAATTATACAGGAAAGCCATCCACTAAGGGATGTTGGTAGTAACAGAGATTGATTTGATTCAACACCTAATTTACCACCGATTCCATTCCAAAAAAACATATTTATATAGAGTAAGAGACATAAATATAGATTAGCTTTTGAAAAAACAAAGGTTTGTGGGTATTTTTTTAGATCAATGCACCATAAAATAAATACAATTAAGGCACTATACAACAAAATACTCATAGCAGAAAACTCAAGTGAGATTTGTGTTTTTTGAATCTGAGTAGTAAAAAGAGGTGGAATACAGAAAAACAGAAGAATGGTTAAATAATCTAGAATTTTATCTATAGGATACTGCAATTTTGTCATACTTATGTTAATATAACATTAGAGGGATATAGTGTACACTGTTTTGCCTGCATTGATAATACTAGTAATTCTCATTGTTATTCTTCGAATACTGTACTTGTGTTCACCGATAATTAAGTTTTACGCAACAGGATTAGATTCTGGTTTTAAAATTAAAGAAATTGGTTTGTTATGGAAGTTGGCAAATGACGTAGGGATGGAAGAACCTTACTCCTTATTTTGGTCTGTACCGGCACTAAATCGCAGTATTGCTACTATTATCAAAACAGCCCGAATTAAGGGAAAAGAAAACTCCAAAGAAACTCAAATTTTTTTAGAACGTTTATATAAATATCGTACAAAAGTAGAATTAGATCCCAAAAATAATAAAAGCTTAAAAACCACAAAAGGACTAGAACCTGGACAACGAATTCGTATCGTTTTAAAAGGCCACGGAGTTTTTTCTGCAACTATTTTAGGTAATGGTCGGGAATTAATTATCAGTATGCCTGTACAATCCAAAATGGTTTTACTAAAAGGCTCTGAATGGATTGGCAAAGACGTTAATATCTATTTTCGACGCTACGGCGATGCTAGTTATGTTTTCGATTCTACCGTTAGAGACAGTGCTGTTTATAACAGTACTTCTGTTCTATATCTGGCCCACTCAGAAAATTTAGTACGAACACAAAAAAGAAAATCGGTACGATGTGAGTGTTCTGTGTATGGGAGTATTTACATTGTAAATTCCGAATCAGTTGATTTGAGAGTATTGGAAACAGAGCCAGGGTATAAATGCCTTATTGAAGATATTTCCGAAGATGGTGCTTTAGTTCGCATTGGAGGGCAGGGGCGTCCTGGACTTCAAATGAAATTGCAATTTATTTTGGATACTAGTAACATACTTATGTTTGGAGTTGTTAAAGCAGTAGAGTATAACAAGAGTTTAAATCAGTCCCGATGCCACAAGAAGAAATAGATATAATTACAGCTATGGCTGAAGCAGATAAAGATGCAGAGATTCCTCCAGAGTTGGAAGAATTACAAGAAGTTGAGGAACATAATGAAAATAACATATAAAATAATTGGATTAAGCCTTTATTTATTACTAGCCTTTTCTGTATTTGCTGAAAATACAAATACTTACGATACAATAAAAAAACAATTTGTAATGAGTTCTTTATGGGAAAAAAACAAATTAATTACTGATATTTCAGTAAATGATGAGAATATATCACATATTTTCATTGATAGTTTAGAATTTGTTAATACAAATTATTATCTCCTGTCTGATGAACCAGATTTTTTAAAACTAGCTTCAACCTCTGCATTAAAATGCATTTCTACTGAAGGGAAAAAATCTTTACAGCTACTAGAAGAGCTTTTTGTTCTTTCTGAAAATGAAGATATTAAACGTTCTATTCTTACTTCTTTTGCAGTATTAGGTAAAGATTCTGAAAACGTAAGTACTTTAGTTAATGAATTTGTTTCCTCCTTACTACAAAATAATCCAGAAACTCAACTCTCATTGTTAGGTACTTCTCTTAATACGGTAACAATTCTTAATAATATTGTATTTTTAAGAATTGTTACCGTATTAAGAGAAGTACCTAACAATGAGAGTTTATGTTGACGATGAGGGTATCAGGGAACAGGCACAAAATGCATTAGATGCTTTATCCGAAGATTATGAAAAGCAAATATTATCTGTATTAAATAATGGTACAATTGTTGAAAAACGAAAAGCATTACAACTGGTTTTGGACAGTACAAAAAAATCTGATTTTTTTAAAGCTGAAATCTCTGAAAAAGCATTATCAAGTGCAATAACTACTGTAAGTGATGTTTCTTCCGTAGATTCAGAAATGATAAGCTTACAACTACAAGCTCTTAGAGAATTAGATAAAATACAGTGGACTCGATCATCGGCGCTACTGGTAGATTTTTTTACATTAGCAAAACAAGAATTTAATCTTGGTTTGTTTACCGAAAATGAGTTTGTAGAAATTATAACTGCCTTTACCCGGCTTGCTTCTTTGGAAGCCGGAAGTTATTTATCAACTTATTTAGGTGAGCTCAATAAGAAATTCGAAGAAACAGGTTCTTACAGTGGTCCGGTAGTGTCCGCTGTTATAAAAAATCTGGGGGGCCTTGGAAACAAAGTGGCTTTCGATAACTTATTGTATACTACCTATCTTGATTATTCAGAGGTAATCGTTACTGCTGCTAGGGACTCCTTGGCACGTCTTAAGTGGTAAAAAAATTATTTTCTTATCTTTATCCTGTTGAATGGGCTGCAATAATAATTATTTTTTTGTTACTCACTACTATTGTGCAGCCTGTCGATCGTAATTTGTATCAATGTTTATTATTACCAGACAAAACAACAGAAATTACTGGTTGGGTAGCAGGTAATCCTGTTAAAACCAGTTCTGGGTTTTATTACAAAGTACCTTGTTCTGTTTCATATGCGAAAGGAAAAGATGGCAGTACTTTTTCTGCTAAGGGTCTAGTTCAATTATTGGTTAAAGCCAATGAAGTTGAAGCTTTATATCCTGGAAAATTGTATAGTGCATCAAAAGAAAAAGAAAACTTGTTATTAGAACAAGGTGCTCTTATTCAAGCTTCTGTATCCTATCTTCCACCCCAAAAAATAGATTCACTAAACCAGCCATTTTTTATAGTCTCAAAAAGTAGTCAAAGTGGTTGGAAAAACACTGGAAGTAAAATAAGAGCCTTAATGCGGTTATCTTTCAAAAGACTACTTTTTAATTGGGGAGATTGCGGGGGACTACTGCTGGCTTTGCTTTCTGGTTCCGGAGAATATACCAATTCACAAGTTTCTGAAAATTTTAAAAATGCTGGACTTGCTCATATTTTAGCACTGTCTGGAATGCACTTATCTCTTTTTGCAGGTGTTGCAACTTTTATCGGAAAAAACACTGGTGGT
>CALNCH010000326.1 GCA_937875245.1 uncultured Spirochaetaceae bacterium | reverse complement strand
TTTGCTCAAAAACAAAAAGTAGCCCTTATTGATTCTCGGGATGTAATAGTTACTTCTGGGGCACAATCAGAGGGGGACCCTGATTATGTAAAAACAAAACAAGCTTTTGCTCCCTATGTAGATGGAGAACAGGCTGTTAATGCTCGAATTTTATTATTCCCCGGTTTCGTATGTCGTTGGTATAATGAAGAAACCGATACTTATTTACCTGGACTTTTAGGTCGTAATGGTTCAGATTTTTCGGCTGCTATTGTTGCGGTTAGTTTACATGCTTCAAAAGTAGAGTTCTGGACTGATGTTGATGGTATTTTTACTGCCGACCCACGAATTGTAAGTGATGCTATTTTAGTCGATGATATGACTTACGAAGAAGCTATGGAATTATCTTTCTTTGGTTCAAAAGTATTATATCCAAAAACATTAGCTCCCTTAGCGGCTAGAGGTATAGAGGCTTGGAGCTTGAATAGCCACAATCCTGTATCTCGAGGAACACGAATTGGTGTTGGTCCTTTTGAAACAAAGGGGCCTGTTCGAGGTATTACTTGTTTAAAAAAGACTGCAATGGTTAGTGTTTCTGGTTCTGGAATGAAGGACAAACACGGAATAGCAGCTCGTATTTTCGCTGCTGTTTCTCGTGCAAGTATTTCTATGTTGTTAATTACTCAATCTAGCTCTGAATATACTATCAGTTTCTGTATACGACAATCAAAGGCTAATGCCGTTCGAAATCTTCTTAATACAGAGTTTGAATACGAAATTAGAACAGGTGATATAAATTCTGTTGAAGTTCAAGATGATTGTGCTATTGTTTCAATCGTTGGAGATGGAATGAAGAAAAAACGAGGAGTAGCAGGAACTTTCTTTGATGCACTTGCTTCTCGAGATATTAATATTTTGGCAATTGCACAAGGCTCTTCTGAGAGGTCAATTTCTGTTGTTGTAAATGGTATTGACGCTGAAACTGCAGTTCGTATTTCCCACCGATTTTTCTTTAACACTGCACAGACCATCGAAGTATTTGCTTTTGGAGCAGGGACTATTGGTGGCTGTTTGTTAGATCAGATTCGGGACAGACAATCCCGTTTAGCAGAACAAAAAATTGATATTAAAGTAATGGCTATTGCAACTGCAGAAGGCATGATTTTAAGTGATAAAGGGCTTGATTTAGAGAATTGGCGGGATCAAGTTGCAAAAAGCGATAAAAAAAATTCTTTAGATGAAATTCTTACATTTGTTGAAGAAGTTAAACCTTTAAATCCCGTTTTTGTTGACTGCACTGCATCTTATGATTTACCAGAACGCTATTTAGATATTTTTAAAGCTGGTATGCACGTAGCCACCCCAAATAAACGGGCAAATTCAATGTCTATGGATTATTATCATCAGTTACGAAAAGTTGCTAACAGTATGCACCGTCGTTTCTTGTACGAAACAAACGTAGGGGCTGGGCTTCCTATTATTGATACACTACAAAATTTATTTAAGAGTGGGGACGCTTTAACAGGCTTTGAAGGTATTATGTCCGGTTCTTTATCCTATATTTTTGGTAGATTGGATGAAGGGGCAACTTTTAGCCAGGCAGTTTTAGAAGCTAGAGAAAAACGTTATACAGAACCAGATCCCCGAGATGATTTGGCAGGATTAGATGTTGCTCGTAAAGCCTTGATTATTGCTCGAGAATCAGGAATGAGACTTGAGTTAGCTGATATTGAACTTCGTCGAGTATTTCCCGATGATTTTGATGATACTGGTTCAATTGATGAATTTTTACAAAAATTACCTCAACTCGATGGATATTTTGCCAAAAAGGTACAGGACTTGAAAAAACAGGGTAAAGTGCTGAGAATGGCAGCTTCTATTTGGGATGGTAAATGTAGTGTAGGTATGATTGAAGTGGAAAGTGAAAATCCACTATATGCAGTTCGTGGCGGAGAAAACGCTTTCGTATTCCACACTGCACGTTATACACCAATTCCAATGACTGTTCGCGGTTATGGGGCAGGGGCAGGTGTAACTGCAGCTGGTGTATTTGGTGATATTTTAAGAACGGTATCTTGGAACTTAGAGGCATAAAAAATGGTTATTGTACTTGAAAAAGGTATTCCCCAAAAAGAAAAAGAAGAAATACGTTC
>CALNCH010000325.1 GCA_937875245.1 uncultured Spirochaetaceae bacterium | reverse complement strand
ACAGTATAAAAAAACAGGAAGAAAGCTCTTTAGTTTTCTTCCTGTTTTTTTTTGCCATTTTAGAATGGACATTTTCTTTTTTTCATATGATAATCAATATGGATGAAATTATGGAGGTTCAGATGAAAAGCTTGAAAACTTTGTTGGTTACCATATTGAGTGCAATGATTCTCGGTATTTGTGGAATATTTTTGTTGTTTTCAGCAGTAACGTTAAAAAGTGGAATAACGGAGATTATTCATGAAGATTTAAATGTTGTAGCTACCGCAACAGCATCAGATATGACTAATCTTCTTCAAAGCGACTTAGATCTTATTCAATCTTTGGCACAGCAAGAGTATTTACGAAATCCTAATGTTTCAAATCAACAAAAAGCATTAAGGATGAAAGACTTTATTCTTCCAGAAAAAGGGCAACTGAGAATGGGCGTTGCAGCACTGGACGGGAATGCTTACACAACTCAGGATACGACCGTAAATATAGCTGTTAGAGATTATTTTAAATCAGCTGCCAAGGGAGTGCCTTTTGTTTCAGATACTTTAGAGAGTTTAGTTGATAATTCTATAAATATATATTTTGCAACCCCTATTTATGATAATTCAAATAAAATAATAGGAGTTTTGTATTTAGCAAAAAAAGTAGAGTATTTAACTGAAGTTATAAAAAATATTAAAATAGGACAAACGGGTACCGCATTTATAATTAGTAGAACCACTGGTGATACTGTTATTCATACCGATATGAACAAAGTAATACAAAAAGAAAATGTAGGTAAAACCACTAGGTCAAAGCCTGAATTAAGTGAGTTAGCAACCTTAATTGCAAAAATGGAAGCAGGTGAAAAAGGTTCCGGAACCTTTTCTGTTGGTGGTAGTGAAAGCATAATGGTATATGGACCAATTCCTGTTGCAAATTGGTCTATTAGTCTTACCGCTCCTCTAGTTGAGTTTACCTATCGTATAACCGACATGTTTACTGGATTCGGTATTATATCTGTTTGTATTCTTGTTGTTGGGGTATTTATTTCATTTGTTTTAGCTACTCGCTTAAGCAATCCATTAAAAATCTTAACACAATCTGTAGAAGCTGTTGCCAGAGGGGACTTACTCATTAAAGATGTTTCGCTAGAAAAAAGAGAAGCAGTAGACAAGAGAAAGGATGAAATAGGGGCTATAAGCAAGGCTATTCGAGATATGATTTCATCTGTAACAGAAATTGTTAAAGTGGTATATGAAAGTGCAAGTCAAGTTACATCTGGCAGTGAACAGATGAGTTTAAGTAGCCAGAGTTTATCTTCTGGAGCCTCTGAACAGGCAGCATCAACAGAAGAAATGTCTGCTACAGTGGAGCAAATGGCTTCAAATATCAGACAAAATGCAGATAATGCACACAAAACTGCAACTATAGCAAAGAGTACAGCTGAACAGAGTGAAAGAGGTGGAAAAGCGGTAAATGAAACCGTATCTGCCATGAATTCTATAGCAGAAAAAATTCGAATAATTGAAGATATTGCAACTCAAACCAATCTATTAGCATTAAATGCCGCTATAGAAGCAGCAAGAGCTGGGGACGCAGGACGAGGCTTTGCGGTTGTAGCTAGCGAAGTTCGAAAGTTGGCAGAACGCAGTCAAATTGCTGCTGGTGAAATTAGTGAATTATCTGCAAGCAGTGTTGCCATAGCTGGGACTGCAAATCAATTAATTAACGATACCGTTCCTGCAATTGAACAGACTGCTCAGTTAATTGATGAAATAAATGCAGCAAGTAGAGAACAAGATATTGGTGCTCAACAACTTAATGGTGCTATTTCTCAGTTGGACACTGTTGTACAACAAAATGCTTCAGCAGCAGAAGAATTAGCAAGTCAGGCAGAAGAATTAACTTCTCAAGCAGTAAATTTAATTGAAGCAATCAGCTTCTTTGACATCGGCCAAGAAGCACAGTCTTTTGGGGCAAGAGAAGTTAAGAAATTACCTTCTCCTAAGGTAGAAAAAAAAGAAACCACAACAGGTTCTACAAAAGCTACCCCAAAGGTACAACCTAAGTATGAAAAACCAGCTACTGTAAAGAAAGCGACAGTTTTAGATCCTAACAAACAAGGGGCAGTACCTTACGCTCCAAACAGTTCTGTTAGTGATTCAGATTTTGAAGAATTTTAATAGAAGATTGTAAATGTATTAGAGCCAAGAAAGTTTTCACTGATAAGTGTAACTCTCTTGGCTCTTTTTTTGTATCAATAAAAAATAGTATCTTACAGTAAGGCTTAGTCGTTATACCCAAAATTACGGGAAATTTCTTCTCCTGCATTTTTAACTGCGTGGGCATATTCATCCAAACGTCCTGCATCGAAACGAAATAAAGGAAAAGATACTGAAATAGCTGCTGCAATGTTTCCATCTAAATCATAAATAGGAGCACCCAAACAGGTGATTCCTTCTTCATGTTCTTCTTTATCTCTGGCGTAACCCAAAGTTTTAATCTGTGCCAGTTCTTCTAATAAAGATTCCTTAGTTACTAAGGTTTTTGGAGTATATCGCTTTAACTCAGTTTTATTTTTCATAGCCTCAGATAAATAAGCGTTAAAATCTTCTGTATTCATTTC
>CALNCH010000324.1 GCA_937875245.1 uncultured Spirochaetaceae bacterium | reverse complement strand
CCAGAAGCAATATCAGAGTACACCGTGTAGGCATCTGCTTTGGTAGCTTTTTCGTCTTGATAGAGTTGTTTAAATTCGTTGGCAGCGTTTGCAACAATTGCATGGCCATGAGAAGCATAGCCACCTTGATTTGAGTATGCTACTAGTTTTCGAGCCACTAACCGACCATCGGGTCGAAAAGCGGTTGTCATTGTAAAATTGATAGCGTGACGACATCGGGTACTAGCAAAAGTTTCTTCTCTACTTATTTCTAAGCGAACACAACGTCCTCCCACTTGAGTTGAAAGCCAAGCATTCAATGGTTCATACAGAACATCTTGTTTATTTCCAAAACCACCACCTATATATGGTTTTATAATGCGAACCATACCCCAAGGTAATCCTAAGGCTTGGGCAACAACTCTACGTGCAATATGGGGAATTTGGGTGGAAGAGACAACCACTATTCTTCCCCCTTCCATATATGCATAAGAAATAGCGGGCTCAATATGGCAGTGCTGTACAGATTGTGTTTTGTAAGTTTTTTCTAAAAATAATAACTTTTTTTCTTGAATAGCGTCTTCATAGTTTCCTAATTCAAAGCCATGATGTTTTAACACATTAGTAGGGTGTTCATCATGAATAGGATGCTCAGTATTTTTCAAACCCTCTTCTATTGTTACACAAGGTGTATATTCTTCATATTCAACTTTTATAGCCCGGATTGCCCTTGTTGCGGCAACTTCATCTTCTGCTACAACAGCCCCTATATCATCACCAAATATTCTCACTCTTTTATTTAATAATAATCTATCAGATATGTCTTGATGTGCCGGTTCTGTGGACCAAGGATGCCCTGCAGTAGGATATTGATTTTGAGGTACATCAAAACAAGTAAAAACCTTTACCACACCAGGAATTTTTTCTGCTTCGGTAATATCCATGCTTTTTACTATTCCGTTTGCAATAGTACTATGCAGTATTTTTGCCACCAACATTTGTCCATGAACAAAATCGCCTGTATATTTAGCTCGTCCGGTAACTTTCTCGTAGGCATCTACTCGTTTTTCACTATTTCCAACTGACATATTACCTCCTATGTAGTTCTCTCATTTATAAAAAGGACCACTTAATAACATCAAATAAACCTTTATCCGTTAATCGCAAGGCAGGAATAACTGGCAAAGCCAAAAATGAGAGAGTAACAAAGGGCTCTATATGCTCATAAATTCCCAAAACAGCTACTTCTTTTTGTAGTTTTTCTAATTTTTCTTTCACCCAAAGACCACTCTCATCACTCATTAATCCAGCCACCGGTAAGGGTAAAGTCGCTTTTACAACCCCGTTATCCACAATACAAATTCCACCTGCCATTTTTTTAATGGTTTCGACAGCTAAGACCATATCTTCTGGAGATTGTCCAGCACAAATGATGTTGTGAGAATCATGTCCTATACTAGATGCAATAGCTCCTTGTTTTAATCCATACCCACTGAGTAAGGCTAAGGAATGAGCCCCTCCATTTCCATGGCGCTCTAAAACTGCTAATCGACACAATTCTCCGGCTTTAAATTTTTTACTTATTTTTTCTTTTGGTATAAATAAACTTTCAGTATTTAATGTATTTTCATGTATTTGAATTACATATCGCCCCTGATATTTTTCTACCTCTTCCCCACTTGCTAAAAGTGAGTCTTTTTTTCCAAAGGTAAAAAAGTCAGGTTTTATGGGAGGAAGTTTTACAGAATGGCAGGCTCTAAATAATAAATCTCCACTTTCAGTGTTTAAATCTTCCTCATCCATTTCTGGTTTTTGGGATACATATTCCATAGGAATCAGTTCCCCGTTTTTCATAACTTTGGTTATAGAAACCTTTTGAATATCTGAAAGAATAACTAAATCTGCTCTGTATCCTGCACATATAGCACCTTGTTCTTCCAAATGATAGCAAGAAGCAGTTTGCCAACTTGCCATAGTAAAGGCTTTTTCAGGGGAAATCCCCAATTCAATTGCAGAACGAATGTTGGCATCAATATGTCCATAATCCAATATATCTGCAATGTTTTTATCATCTGTACAAAATAAAAAACGATTTGTATCTATACCAGAAGCAACCAAGTTTGGCACAATGGTGTATAAATCTTTGGCACTAGAACCTAAGCGTATAAGAACATACATACCATTTTCCACTTTTTCCAAAGCTTCTTCAAAAGTATGACATTCATGATCCGTTTGAATCCCACAAACCTTATATCCTTGTAAATCTAATCCAGAAACCAATGGAGCATGACCATCTAATACAGTTCTTTTACCTTCAAAGTTTTGGGTTGCCTTTATTTTTTGCAAAACTTCAGGATTACCTCCTAATAGTCCAGGATAATTCATCATTTCTCCTAGTCCTAAGACTTTTGGTAACTGAAGCAAGGTATTAATATCTTGGGAAGTAATACATCCTCCGGTGTGTTCAAAATCAGTGGCTGGAACACAAGAAGGAATCATAAAATAAATATCGGAAAGGGCTTTTTCTGATTGGCGACACATAAAGCGCACTGAATCAGGTCCTAATACGTTTGCTATTTCATGAGGATCTGCTATAACAGCCGTAGTTCCATGGCGGACTACAGCTTCTGAAAATGCCAAAGGTAAAACCATTGAAGATTCAATGTGAACGTGAGCATCTATAAAACCTGGGGTAATATATGAACCAGAACAATCTATTTCAGTTTCTCCGGAATAAGAGCCTCTCTTGCCCACTCCAGCGATGTATTCTTCAAGAATTGCAATATCCGATGGGATAAATTTTCTTGTAAACACATTAAGCACTTGAGCATTTTTAAGAACAATGTCAGCCCTTTTCTTTCCAGTAGCAACTGCAATTAAATTGTTAAGGTTTTTCATAGGCAATTTCTCCGTTCACAAATTTTGCAGCAATATGTCTGTCATCTGCTAGGTACAAAATTCGTTCAGCTCTCTGTTCCAGCGAAATATCATCTAACACGCTTAACCCCATATCTTCTATTACAACTGCATCAAAACTATAATCTTTCTCAAAAGATCCAACGGGATAACTGTTATCACAGGTATTTTTTTCTGCCCAAATTTGTCCACCACCCTTGGTCATAAGGTAGAATGCTTCTGGCACAGATAAAACCCGCTGTTTTTCCAGAAAAAAAGATCGCATTTTTGATACTTGAATGGCATCTTTTGCTGCGGTAAATAACGAAAGGCTTGTTCCTCCTGCAATATCGGATCCTAATCCCATTTTCATGCCTGCTTCTAAATAATCAACTGAGGGAGCAATTCCACTGCTAATATTAATATTAGATTGAGGACAATGAGCTATATACGTACCAGATTCTTTTAACTGTGTAATGGCTTCTTTTTCCAAATGAACACAATGAGCCATAACTGTTTTTTCATTTAATAACCCATATTTTTTATACACTGAGGTATAGGTGGCACAATCGGGATGAAGGTTTGCTACCATTGCAATTTCTGCAAGGTTTTCATTTAAATGTGACTGAATGGGAACATTGTATTTTTTTGCTAAGTCTCCTAGTCCCTCCATCAGCTCTTCATCACAAGAAGGAACAAAACGAGGAGTAATAATTGGTTTTACATTTTTCATTTTTGAAACTTTCTGTATAAAAGTTTCGGTATCAAGAATGGATTTCTTTGTGGTTTCAGTAAGAGATTCTGGTGAATTACGATTCATGTTTACCTTACCTAAAAGTACTTTCATCCCTGTTTTTTCTAATAATTCCCCTAATAGTAAATCGGACTCTACATGAATCGTGCCAAAAAGAACAGAACGAGTAATACAACTTTTTCGTAAATCTGAAACAAAAGCAGTATAGGCTTTCTCTGCAAAATTCAAAGAAGCGTATTTTTCTTCTTGAGGAAAGGTATACGCATTAAGCCAGTCTAAAAGAGGTAAATCTAAACCCATAGCACGAAAAGTGTATTGAGGTGCATGCATATGTAAATCTGTAATTCCGGGAATAATTAATTTACCAGTATAATCGTAAATGGGAGCCTCTTTCCAAGAAGGATCTGGTAATTGTTCTAGCGAAGGATACACCCCTTGGCATATACCTTGTTCACATAAAACATAACCATTTTCCATGGTCTTAAAATGTTCTGGTTCTGGAGTATATACAATATCACCTTTTAATATAAACTTATTCATTTTTCTTTCCTTGCTTTGAATAGGGTGTGTGACAAAGGGGTAACGAGGAACGAAATTCTCCATCCCGCAAATAATATGCCAATGCCACTGCAGGTGCGGTGGGGATAGAACATATTTCACCAACCCCTTTAGCACCAAAAGGAAAATTTGGTACGTTAGGCCTTTTCCGTTCTTCCCAGGTACTACAAATTATAGGCTCAATTGGTGGTACCTGGGAAGAACGGAAAAGGCCTAACGTACCAAATTTTCCTTTTGGAACTGATTTTTCCAAAGGATATGTTTCGGTAAGAGCATAACCTAAGCTCATTACTACCCCACCTTCAATTTGCCCTGCTAAACTCACAGGGTTCACTGCTTGTCCCACATCGTGGGCTGCCAATACTTTTAGTAATTTTCCCTCTGAATCTAAGGTTACCACATGAGTAGCATAACCATATGCAATATGACTTACTGGATTATCCTTTTCAGAACCCATTTTATCGGTGAGACCTGCATATTCACCTTGAAATTCTCTTCCTTCCAAGTCAGACAGAGAATTATTTTTCAGTGCTTCCTTGAGTTTTAAACCTGCTTGCCGAGCTGCTTCTCCGGTAAAAAGGGTTTGTCGAGAAGCTGTAGTATTGCCTGCATTTGGGGCTAAAGCGGTATCTGGAATTTGATATAACACATCAAAAGCATTAAGAGCTGTAGTTTGACAAATAATTTGGGTAAGAACAGTTCCTAGCCCTTGTCCAATACATGCAGCACTGGAATAAATTTCAGCTTTGTTATTTTTTATTTTTATAGTACATCTACCCACATCAGGGATTCCTACTCCTAAACCACTGTTTTTCATAGCACAAGCAATACCTGAATTAGGATGCTCATCATACCAAGGTTTTACGGCTTCCAGTGTTTCTACCAAAGCGGTAGATTCATCTGCAATTTGCCCATTAGGGAGTTCTTGTCCAACACGAATAGCATTTTGGTAACGTATTTCCCAAGGAGAAATTCCTACTTTTTCTGCCAGTAAATTAAGATTTTGTTCCATGGCAAAGCAACTCTGTGTTACACCAAAGCCTCTAAAAGCTCCTGCTGGAGGATTATTTGTATACCAAGCTTCTCCTATAATATCAATATTTTGATAATTATAAGGTCCTGCTGCATGGGTACAAGCGCGCTCTAAAGAAGCATAAGCTCCTGTGTCCGAAATTATTTTTGCTTTCATCCCCAACAAATAGCCATTTTTATCACAAGCTGTAGTTAAATCAATTTCCATAGCATGTCTTTTAGGATGAACCACAATGCTCTCTTGTCGTGACAAAGATACTTTAACTGGCTTTCCTGTCAGATAGGCTAAAACAGCGGCATGATGTTGAACGCTCATATCTTCTTTGCCACCAAAGCCACCCCCTACCATACAAGCCTTTACCCGAACGTCCTCTTCTTTTAATCCTGTGGCCGCAGCACATTCTTTTCTAGTTTGATATATTCCTTGATCCCCTGAAAATAAAACTAAGGGGTAACCTTCATAATTAGGTACTGCCACACAAGTTTCAGGTTCTAAAAAAGCATGTTCGGTAAAAGGGGTACTGTAATGGGTGGTAACCACATACGCCGCTTTTTGTATTTCTTCATCAGGATTTCCCCGATGTAGATGTTCTTTTGCTAATAAATTTCCTTCTGGATGTAATTTTGGAGCGGTTGGAGACATAGATTCCAAAGGACTGGTAACAGGTGGTAATTCTTGGTACGAAATATGTACTAGTTTTTTTGCTTCTTCTACAATTGCTTTGCTTTCTCCACAAATAAGAGCAATAGCATCTCCCATATATCGAGTTTCACCACCAAGTGGAATCAAAACATCCCAGTCTTGTCGCAAATGTCCTATTTTTTTTGCACCAGGTAAATCTTCTGCAGTAATCGCCAGCACTACTCCTGGAAGAGCCTTTGCGTCAGTCAAGTCAATAGAAAGAATTTTACAGCGGGGAACAGGAGATCGAATAGCACTACCATGCAACATGCCATCAAAATATAAGTCATCTGCGTAAACAGCAGTACCTAAGGTCTTTTTTTCTGCATCAATTCGGGGAGTTTTTGTTCCAACCTCAGCTAAAAACTCAGTTTCTGGGACACTTGAGCCTGAGCGAAACAATTCAGATGCCAGTAAAATAGCATCTTCTATTTTTTTATAGCCAGTACACCGGCAAATATTATTATTTATAGCTTTTTTTATTTCGTCTTTTGTAGGATTCGTATGTATATCTAAAAGAGCCTTTGCACTTATCAACATTCCTGGGGTGCAAAACCCACATTGAACGGCCCCGCAGACAGAAAAAGCATAAGAATATACTTCCTTTTCTCGAGAAGAAAAACCTTCTACCGTTATAACAGACTTACCTTGAATTTTTGAAACAGATTGGACACAGGCTTTTACGGCTTTTCCATCTAACAGAACCATGCAAGTACCGCAGGCACCTTCAGAACAACCGTTTTTTACTGAGGTTAGTTTTAGAGTATTTCGGAGTACATCTAAAAGTTTTCTATCTTCTGGAATAGAAACTTCTTCTCCATTCACCAAAAACTGAAACAAGGATAAACCTCCTCTGTCTTTCAATTTTTAGTGTAACATCATTTCTGTTCCGTGGCAATAATATTATTTAGGTAGGCTTATTATTTTTTAGCTTTAATAGCAAAATAAAGTTACAAGGTAGGGCTTTTATTCCTCTTTTTTTGCATCTATGTAACTATACATAGTGTACTTGCTTATCCCAAATTCTTTACTTATTTTGTCCCCACTTTTCGTAACTAAAAAAGCTCCAGAATTATTGAGAAATTGAATAGCCTGTATTTTATCATCCTTATTCATTAATGCGGTAGGCTTTCCAATAATTTTAATAGATTGTGCTATTAAATCATCTAAAAGTTCATTTACATTTGTTGGAATTTGAGTGGGTTCTGATTTTGCATATTGATCTTCTGTTGATACAAAACTATTCAACATACCCTGAAATAATAAAAAATTGGTAATGTCATAGTTAATTGCTAAAATAGCAGAAATGTCCCCATTTTCATCTCGAATATATAAGGATGAACTTTTAAGAATACGACCATCATGGGTCTTGGTTAAATAGGCAAGTTTATCCTGTAGTAATGCAGGATCTTTTTTTAAAGCTTCTAAAACAACAGGGCTAGGACCGTCTCCTTGCTTTCTTTGACTGACCTGTCCATTTTCAATATGAACAATATTACTACCATGTTTTTCTTTATCTAATTGATGAATTACTACTTCACAATTTGGACCAAACTGTTTAGCCAAGCAAACAGCAATTTGTTTTAACATTTCAAAAGTCATTTTTGAGTACATAAAACAATAGTATCACAAAGGAATTCTACCCGTCCAGCTAAATATTTTTGTTATCTCATAAATATTTTTTAGTTTTTTTTGTTGCATATATGAATTTTGAGGTTATAATTAATCAAGAGCAACGCCACCCATGGTGTGCCACTAAGGTGGATTTTTGGAGGAAGGATGATTTTAATTGGTAATGGTTCTGTTATTACACGAGATAGTTCTAAT
>CALNCH010000323.1 GCA_937875245.1 uncultured Spirochaetaceae bacterium | reverse complement strand
TTGGTCGAATGATAAACGATATCTTAGTTGAATCTTTTCCTGGTGTAATTAATGAAAACTTTACCGCAGAAGTAGAAAACACCTTAGATTTAGTTGAAGAAGATAAAGTACAATGGCCTGAAATGATAGGGGAGTTCTATTTCCCATTTAAAAAACATGTTGATGAATTAATGGCTAATTTGGAAAGTGTAAAAGGTACCATGGATGAGGTAACTGATCAGATTTGTGATAAATGTGGAAAACCAATGTTGAAAAAACTTGGACGCTTTGGATATTTTTTGGCTTGTTCTGGTTTTCCCGAATGTCACAATACAAAATCAATTTCTTTGGGAAAATGTCCTCGCCCTGGATGTGATGGTGAAATTGTAGCTCGGAAAACCAAGGGAAAAGGGAAAGAATTTTATGGTTGTACAAATTACCCAGAATGTGATTTTATCAGCCATTACAAGCCTATAAATGCTTCTTGCCCAAAATGTGGACAATTCTTAGTAGAGAAGTTTGATAAAAAACATGGTTCTTTTAAATCTTGTATAAATCCTGAGTGTGATTATTTACATACTCAAGACGAAGAGATATCTCAAGAGGACTAATGTATGTATAAAAAAAAATCCAGTGTTCCAGAATTGGTAGAAGAATTTCTTTCATATCAAAAAAATATAAGAAATTTATCAGACAATTCAATTCATGGGTATCACTTGGATTTGCAAAAGCTTATGGAAATTACTGAGACTACCCAAAAGGATAGTTCTTTAGCCACTATAACGCTATCTGATTTACGTTCTTGTGTTGGTGTTTTATCCAGAGAAAAAAAATCTCCTGCAAGTATTAACCGTTTTATAGCTGGGGTTCGGAATTTCTTTGCCTATTGTTATAGATTTGGTTATATTTCAAGTAATCCTGCTCTTGATTTAAAGACGGTGAAATTGCCACAGCGAATTCCTCGTTATATGACCGAAGGAGAAGTGGATGCTTTGTGTGAACAACCCTCTTTGAAACCCTTACTTTGGGAGTCAAGAGATAAAGCTTTGTTTGAACTTTTGTATTCTTCTGGTTGTCGTGTGTCTGAGTTAGCTGCAATGCGTATGGAAGATTTAGGAACTGGATATAGTTCTGCAATGATAACTGGTAAGGGCAAAAAGGACAGACGGATTTTCTTTTCAAAGGAAGGTGTTCTTTGTTTAAAACAATATCTTGTTGAAAGAAAAGAATTATTACAAAAGCATCAGGATGGATTAAAGATTCACCAAGTTTTTTTAAACAAGAAAGGAACAGCCTTAACTGCTAGGGGAATTCGATACATAGTAAGCCGGTATTCTTCTTTGGAAGGAACAAATAAACCAGTTTCTCCTCATAGTTTTAGGCATACATTTGCTACCACTATGTTAACAGAAGGAGCGGATGTACGAGTGGTTCAAGAATTATTGGGACATTCAAGTATATCAACTACACAACGATATACTCATGTCACTAAGGCTCAATTGATTGATATATATAACCGGGCACATCCCCATGGTTCAACATAATATTTTAGAAGAAGGTTTTTTTATGAGTTATGAAAGAGTACGAAGTACAACCGTAATTGCCGTTAAAAAAGATGGTCATGTAGCTATGGCAGGAGATGGTCAGGTTACAATGGGTGAAACGGTAATGAAAGGAAATGCTCGAAAAGTACGTCGTATTTACGATGGTAAAGTACTTACAGGATTTGCAGGTGCAACAGCAGATGCTTTTAATTTGTTTGATAAGTTTGAAATGAAGTTGCAAGAATATAATGGAGATATTACTCGTTCTGCTGTAGAGTTAGCCAAATTGTGGAGAACTGATAAGGCACTTCGTAATCTTGAAGCCTTGTTATTAGTTGCAAGTCAAGAAAAAATCTTACTTATCTCTGGTAATGGCGATGTAATTGAGCCAGAAAATGACATTTTAGCAATTGGATCAGGTGGAAATTATGCTTACTCAGCAGCATTAGCCTACATGGATTCATCAGACTTTTCCGCTCGTGAAATCGCAGAAAAAAGCTTGAAAATTGCAGGAAATATATGTATTTATACAAACGGTAATATTACTGTAGAGGAGTTATAATAAATCATGGTTCCATTAGAAGATTTAACACCCCCACAAATTGTGGAACAGCTTGACGCCTATATTATTGGTCAAAAAAAAGCAAAAAAATCAGTTTCTATTGCCCTACGAAATAGAACAAGAAGATTAAAACTTCCAGAAGATATTCGAGAGGAAATTGCTCCAAAAAATATTTTAATGATAGGCCCCACCGGTGTTGGTAAAACAGAAATTGCCCGCCGATTGGCTAAATTGTGCGGGGCCCCTTTTTTGAAGGTAGAAGCAACAAAATATACAGAAGTAGGATACGTAGGAAGAGATGTTGAATCCATGATTCGAGATCTTATGGCAGTGGGATACAAGCTTGTGAAGTCAGAAATGCAAGATCAATTAAAAAATTCTGCACAAGAAAAGGTTGAAGAGAGTTTATTAGATTTGTTATTACCTGGTAGTGGTAAAAAAGATAAAAATCAGAGTAATAAAGCTTCTGAAGGCTTAATGCTACCTGTTACCATTTTTGGAACCGATGCCTCTAGTGAAAATACAAACCAAGTAAATTCATCTTCGGATACTCAAGGGCCAGATTCTAATATGATTTCCACCAGAGAAAAATTCCGTACTATGTTGCGTGAAGGAAAACTGGAAGATCGAGAAGTTGAAGTTACTGTTCAAAAAAATCAAAAAATGCCAAGCATGGAAATTATTGCTGGTGGAAACATGGAAGACATGGAATCTGCTATGCAAAATATAACTTCAATGCTAACCGGAGCACGTTCCAAAAAAAAGACTGTTACGGTAGCAGAGGCTCGTGAGCTTTTACTGGAAGAACATCTTGATAGAATGATTGATCCTGATAAAGTTAGTGATATTGCAAAAGATCGGGTTGAACAAATGGGAATCATTTTTATCGATGAAATTGATAAAATTGCAGTACAAAATCAGAGTCGAGGTGGAGACGTATCTCGGGAAGGTGTTCAGAGAGATATTTTACCAATCGTAGAAGGTTCTACTGTAAATACTAAATATGGGGTTGTAGATACTACTCATATTTTATTTATTGCAGCCGGTGCTTTTAATATGTCAAAGCCTTCTGATTTAATTCCTGAATTACAGGGTCGTTTTCCTCTCAGGGTAGAATTAGATTCTTTAAATGCTGGAGATTTTAAGAAAATCTTATTAGAGCCAAAAAATGCTCTTACCAAACAATATAGAGAGCTATTAGCTACAGAAGATGTAACTATTAATTTTACAGAGGGATCTATCGATAGAATCAGTTATTTAGCAGAAGAAGTTAACTCTCGAGTTGAAAACATTGGCGCACGTCGTTTGCATACTATTTTGGAAACTCTTTTGGAAGACTTATCTTTTTCTGCTGCAGAACATAGTGGAGAAACTATTGATATCACCGCTGACTACGTTGATGAAAAACTAAAAGATATTGTGCAAAATCAGGATCTTTCTAAGTATATTCTGTAAAAAAAACTTATGTACTAGCTTATAAAATCCGAGAATCTTTATGAAAGGTTTTCGGATTTTTTATTTTTAAAATTAATTTCCTTTCAAAAAGTGTAAATCGTCTTTTTTTCGGGAGGAAGAAAATGAATAGTTTTACTAGATCCGTAGATATGCTACACAGAGCCATGGACGTAAGTACTTTGCGTTATCAAGTTACTGCTAACAACCTTGCAAACTCTGAAGTACCAAATTTTAAAAGAACCTCAGTTAACTTTGAAAGTGAATTGAAACGTGCTATTGAATCTGAAGAAAATAGTGGAAGAACCATGAATTTAGCAACTTCAGATGAGAGACATTTTACATCTGAGGGTCCAATAGATTATAGAACAGTGGAACCTCGTCGTGTAGTTGATTACACAACCACTGCTAAAGCAAATGGTAATAATGTGGATCCAGAACAAGAAGCCATGGAAGTTCTTAAAATCCAATTGAATTACCAGTTATTAACACAAATGCAGAGTTTCCAGTTTTCACAAATGAAAACGGTATTAAAGTAATTTCCAAGGAGGTATGATAAAAATACTTCCCTGTATTTTTATCACCTTTAGTTTTGCTTATGCAAAACTAAGATTTGTGCCGTCCTTGGCACACCCTTAACAGGGAGTTTATAAGGAGTGAATGATGGGTCTTTTTTCTAGTATAAATATAGCTGCAACAGGAATGAGTGCAGAACGATTACGAACTGATGTTATTTCAGATAATATTGCTAATGCGTCTACTACCAGAACTGCGGATGGTGGAAAATTCCAACGTTCAAGAGTAGTACTTACCAGTGCAACAAATAATCCAACCTTTAGAAGTCCTTTTGTTCCCGAGGATTATGATAATGGACCGGGAAACGGGGTACGGGTAGTAGAAATTGCTAAAGATGATTCAGAAGGTCGATTAGTATATGATCCAACTCATCCAGATGCAATCAAGAGTGGACCTAATGCAGGTTATGTAGAATATCCAAATGTAAATATTGTAAATGAAATGGTAGACCTAATCTCTGCTTCAAGAGCATATGAAGCAAACTCAACCGTAATTCAAGGCTCAAAAGAAATGTTCCAAAAAGCCCTTGAAATAGGTCGTTAAACAGGTTTACAATATAACCACAGTTGTGGGAGGCTGTAATCATGATTAATACCCTTCAAATCTTACGAAGTGATGCAAATCACTTTGGTACCGGAGAAATTGTTTCAACCTCTGCTATTCTAAATAAAAAAGAGCATGGAAAAGAAACAGAAAAAAAAGTTGATTTTGAAAACTATTTGTTGGATGCTGTAAAGTATGTAAACGGAAAACAACAAGAAAGTACTGCTATTGGAGAACAATTAATTGTAGATCCAGATTCAGTAGACATTCATGATGTGACAATTGCAATGGCTGAAGCAAATCTTTCTTTAAGCCTTGCTCAAAATGTAATTGATCGTCTTACAAAAGCATGGACAGAAGTTACCACAACTCGTTAACTAATATACAAAAACAAGGCTTTTATAGCTTTTCACCAATTCTCATCTGTGTTATACTAGTTCTATTCTATCAAGTAGAATTCGTTCAGGGGAGGGATCATGAACGAATGGCTTAAAAAGCTTATTTCACAATTAAAAGAATTATGGTCAAAATGGACTGTTATTCAAAAAGTTATACTCATAGGAATTATCATTGCTGTTGTAGGCGCTTTGATATTTATTCTTACCTTTTCAGCAAGACCAACAACGGTACCTCTTTTTAACACGGCAGTAACAGATGTTACAGTCAGAGATCAGATTGTGTATCGCTTGGCTCAGGAAAATGTAGATGCTGAGGTGAGTGCCACTGGCATTATTTCTGTAGAGGATGATGCAACTGCAAGAAGAATGAGGGCTATTCTAGTACGAGAAGATTTAGTGCCTTCTTCCGTTTCTCCTTGGGATTTGTTTGATACAGAAAGATGGACTACCACAGATTTTGAACGTAATGTAAATTTACGTCGTTCTATTACTGAAGTAGTTACCCAACATATTGAATCCTTAGAGGATATTGACAGAGCAAATGTTGTTATAACTATGCCTGAACGAACCACCTTTGCGTCAGAACAACAACCTGTTACAGCCAGTGTTATTATTTACCCCCGTCCTGGAAGCGATATTTCTTCTAGTAAAAAAAAGGTAGAGGGTATTCAAAAATTATTAATAAAGGCAGTTGAAGGTCTTACCGCTGAGAATGTAACTATTTCTGATTCAAGTGGAAATATCTTAAATGACTTTGAAGGTTTAAAAGATATTGAACGGGTAGATATTATTGCCCGAGAACAAAAATTAATTCAAACCCTAGAAACTCAGTATAGAGCAAAAGTATTAAATTCTTTACAACAAATCTTTGGTACAGATCGGGTAAGAGATTTAAACCTTAAAATCGATATGGATATGTCTCAAAAATCTGTTGAAGCAACTGAATATTCTCCAATCGTAATTAAAGAAGACAATCCTGATACTCCGTATGATGACTCTGAATTAGTAGAATCAATCACTATTTCTTCTCAAATAATTGACAAAACCTGGAAAGGCACAGGATATAACCCAGAAGGGCCTGCAGGGGTGGAAGGACAAAATCCTCCTGTTTATTCTGATATGTCAAATGTCTATGGAATTAATCAAGAAAAAGCCGAAACAAAAAATCAAGTTATAAATACAAAGCAAATTTCTGAGCAAAAAAGCCCAACCATTGAGCGAGTTACGGTTTCTGTAAACATTGATGGTACATGGAATCGTAAATATGATGAAAATGGGGCTTTAATAGTATTACCAAATGGTTCTATTGATAGAGACTATGTTCCTGTTTCTTCAGAAGATTTAGCAAATGCTCAAAAATTGGTACAGGACGCAATAGGGTACAATCGTACTCGAGGTGACTCTGTTACCGTACAAAATATTGCCTTTGATCGAACAAGACAATTTTCCGATGAAGATATGAATTTCCTTCGGGATCAGCAAACTAAAAAAACCGTATTTATGGTTCTTTCTGGAATCATTGTTGTTATGTTGGCTTTTATTGCTTTCCGTTTTATCAGTCGAGAATTGGAGCGAAAGCGACGGTTACGAGAAGAAGAAATTTTACGTAAACATCAAATGGAACGTGAAAAAACTTTGTGGGAAGCAGAACAGGCAGGTATGGAAGTTACTATGTCTGTTGAAGAAAGAGAACGAGCAGAATTGCAAGAAAATGCAATTTCTTTGGCAAGAGAACATCCCGAAGATGTTGCTATGCTTATTCGTTCTTGGTTGATGGAGGAATAGAATAATGAATGCACAAAAACCTAAATCCGTTGCTCCCGCATCTTCTGCAAGTAGCTCAAAAAAACCTCGTGATTATAAAAATCTAACTGGTCGACAAAAGGCCGCTATTTTTATGGTATCTCTTGGGTCTGATATATCCTCTGAAATATTTAAACATTTGAGAGAAGATGAGGTTGAAACTCTTACTTTTGAAATTGCCCGTTTGGATACTGTTGATTCTGAATTTAAAGAAAGTGTATTACGAGAATTTCAAGACTTAATGAAAGCTCAAAACTTTATCACTTCTGGTGGTATTGATTTTGCTCGTGAATTATTGGAAAAATCATTAGGAAGTCAAAAAGCTATAGATATTATCAATCGTCTTACAAGTTCTTTACAGGTTCGACCTTTTGATTTTATTCGACGAACAGATCCTGCTCACTTGTTAAACTTCATACAACAGGAACATCCTCAGACTATCGCTCTTATTTTAGCATACTTAGAACCTAATAAGGCTTCTGTTATTTTACAGAATTTACCAGATGATATTCAAAGCGAAGTTGCCCGAAGAATTGCAACCATGGACCGAACTTCTCCTGATGTTTTGCGAGAAGTTGAACGAGTTCTTGAAAAGAAATTATCTACCTTGTCCAGTGAAGACTACACTGCAGCCGGTGGTGTTGAAAGTATTGTTGAAATTCTTAACTTGGTTGATCGTTCTTCTGAAAAATCAATTATTGAATCTTTGGAAGAAGAAGATCCTGATTTGGCAGAAGAAATCAAAAAACGAATGTTCGTTTTCGAAGATATTGTTATGCTGGACGACCGTGCTATTCAGAAAGTTATGCGTGAAGTTGATACTCAAGAATTAGCAAAGGCTCTTAAATCAGTTGACACCGAAGTACAGGACAAAATATTCCGAAATATGTCAAAACGTGCTGCAAGTATGTTAAAAGAAGATATGGAGTTTATGGGACCTGTTCGATTAAAAGACGTTGAAGAAGCTCAGCAGAAAATTGTATCAACTATCAGACGTTTGGAAGATAGCGGTGAAATCGTTATTGCTCGTTCTGGTGAAGATGAACTGGTAGTATAAAAGAGGGGAGTACATTCATGGCAAAATCTGTTTTTCGACCCACTGAAATAAATAAAAAAGATGAAAAAGTCTTATTAAAATTGTCTCACACTTTTGTAGAAGAATCAATTGAGGAAATTCCAGAAGAAATTCCCCAATATGAAGGGCCTACTGCAGATGATTTAAGAAGAGAAGCAGAAGCTTTTAAAACTGAATGGGAAGAAGAAAAACAGAGAATGTTTGATGAAGCTTCAAAAGAAGCAGAAAAAATTGTTAAAAAGGCAGAACAAGCTGCTTTTGAAGAAATTAAGAGAAAAACTAATGAAGCAACTGTATTAAAAAAGAAAGCCGAAGAAGAATCAGAGAGAATAATTAAAGATGCGGAAGATAAATCTTTAGAAATCATACAAGATGCAGAAATGGAAAAAGACCAACATAAAGCCGATGCTTATAAACAAGGATTTGAAAGTGGTCGGGAAGCAGGTTTTGATGAAGGAAAAAGAGAAGTTGAACGGTTAGTTGATAGAATGCGTATTATCCTTGAGAAAACAATGGATAAACGACAGGCTATTTTGGATGAAACAGAACAACAAATAGTTGAATTAGTTCTCCTTATTTCCAGAAAGGTTATTAAAGTTATTTCAGAAAGTCAACGTAATGTTGTTATGTCTAATATTGTACAGGCTCTACGAAAAGTTAAAGGTCGTGGAGATGTTGTTATTCGCGTTAATATTGCAGATTTGGAATTAACCAGTGAACATACAAAAGAATTCATTGAAGCAGTAGAAAATATAAAAAATATTACTTTTGCAGAAGATTCCTCAGTTGATAGAGGCGGTTGTATAATAGAAACCGACTTTGGTGCAATTGACGCAAGAATATCAAGTCAACTCTCTGAATTAGAACAAAAAATTCTTGAAATATCTCCTATTAAGAATGTTTCAAAAGCAAATGCAATTAACTTGGACTGATATTTATGAAAACTATATTTTCTAAATATTTAGATAGTGTTGAAAGAGTAGAGACAATTCATTATACAGGAACAATTACCAGAGTAAGAGGAATGCTTATAGAAAGCACTGGTCCTCAGGCAATTATTGGTGAGTTATGCACTATCAAAATACCTTCTCTTAAAACCAGTATATTAGCAGAAGTAGTAGGCTTGAATCAGAGCACAGTACAGCTAATGGTTTATGGTGAAACAAAAGGTATAGAAGTAGGTTGTGAAGTAATTGCTTCTGGACATGTGTTGGAAGTGGGAGTAAGCCCAGATTTACTTGGACGTGTTTTAGATGCTACCGGAAAAGCCTATGACAAAAAAGGCGAAATAGTACCTACTGAATTTTATCCTGTTTTAAATAGCCCTCCAAATCCACTTGACAGAAAGCCCATAAATGAACGGATTGTTACAGGTGTTCGTGCTATTGATTCTTTGTTGGCAGTTGGAAAAGGTCAGCGTTTAGGAATTTTTGCAGGCTCTGGTGTTGGTAAATCAACATTACTGGGTATGATTGCTCGAAATACCAATGCTGATGTTAACGTTATTGCACTCATTGGGGAACGTGGTCGAGAAGTAGTGGATTTTATCCAACGTGATTTAGGAGAAGAGGGCTTAAAACGTTCGGTTGTTATTGCAGCTACCTCTGATCAATCACCATTGTCTCGTCTTAGAGGAGCTTATGTAGCAACAGCTGTTGCAGAATATTTTAGAGATCAGGGCAAAGATGTTATGCTTATGTTCGATTCTGTAACTCGATTTGCCAGAGCACAGCGTGAGATTGGATTAGCAATTGGAGAACCTCCTGCCCAACGTGGATACACTCCCAGTGTATTTGAAACAATGCCTAAACTGCTAGAAAGAAGTGGTACGTCACAAAAAGGTACCATTACTGGTTTTTATACCGTATTAGTAGATGGTGATGACATGGATGAGCCCATTTCAGATACGGTACGTGGTATTCTTGATGGACATATCATATTAAACCGTAAATTAGCACAAGCTTATCATTTTCCTGCCATAGATATTTTGCAAAGTATAAGTCGATTATCTAACAGGGTATCTGGTCCACAAACGAAAAAAGCAGTGGCAGCAGTACGGCGATTGATGGCAACCTATGCAGAATCTGAAGATATGATTACTGTTGGTGCCTATCAAAAAGGTAGTAATCCCAATATAGATGTTGCGATTGAAGCTCATGAATTAATTGAAAACTTTTTAATGCAGGATGAATATGAACCCTCTGTTATTGGTACAACCCTTCAATCTATGGGAAAATTAGTTGGTATAGATGTTCCAGAAGAGGAATTCCAAGGAATTATTCTATCTGTTCAAAACACAACTGAAAATAGTATTGAAGAATAGTGAAAAAATTTGTTTTTTCTCTCCAAAAAGTATTAGATTTACGAGAATTTCAAGAAAAAGAGGCAGAAACCGAATTAGCAAAAGCTATTGCCGAAACTGATAGAATTAAGTTAGCATTAATAGAGAATGGTCAAAAGCAAGCATATACGAATAAAACTCGAAACGATACCTTTTTAATAGATCAAATGAAAGCAATTGAGTCCTATGTAAATAGATTAAAAAAAGAAGGGGAAGAGTTACAGCTGAATTAGTGGTAGAAGAAAAGCGAGAGATAATGGTAGAAGCCATGAAAACTCGAAAAGTCTTGTCCAAATTAAAAGAAAAACAACTATCCCAATATAAAAAAGAACAACAAAAAGCAGAGGAAGCTGCAGTGGACGATATAGTTACCGGCCACTGGAATCACACCGATTCTGAATAATTAGTATTTAAATTCACTACCACCAATAAATTCTCGAAGTAAACTTTGTCCGGGTACAAAGTTAGCAGGAATTGGTGGAAAGTTATTTAAGAAACGGAGTAAGCGACAAGCTTCTGCATATTCTCTTTCAAGAGGACTTACACAACGAAGTAAGGGTTCTGCATACACTTTTAATACGGCTAACTCATAGTCTAAAGCAGTATTAACCATTGCATCTGCCTTGTCTTGAAATGGGAAAATATGAATTCTTTCTCCTTTTTGAACGTTGGGCCACATTTTTATTGTATCAGTCGCAGACTTGCCTCTAAACTGAGAGTCTCTCACAATACGTCGAATAAGTCTGTTATCACTGGTTGGAATTCGGTTATGATCGTCTAAATTAAGCTGGGTCAAAGCAGAAAGATATATTTTAAATTTATTTTCTGCTGGAATAAGAGGTGTTAATTTATCGTTTAATCCATGAATTCCTTCTAATACAAGAATATCTCCAGGATGTAAAATCATGGTTTTAGTGGTGTAATACCTTCTTCCTTCCTTAAAATCATAACTGGGGAGATTTACTTCTTTACCTGCAAACAAATCCACTAAGTCTTTGTTTAATTGAGGGACATCTAAGGCTTCAAGACATTCATAGTCATAATTACCATTTTCATCTAGTGGAGTGGAATCACGGCCAACATAATAGGTATCTAATTCTATTACCTTAGGTTGATACCCCAAAACTTGTAATTGCATGGATAATTTTTTTGAAGTAGTGGTTTTTCCAGAACTTGAAGGTCCTGCAATTAAAACAATGCCAACATTGCCCCGATCCTGTATTTTATCTGCAATATCTGCAATGTATTTTTGTTGTAATGTTTCTGTTATGTTTACAAAGTCTTTTACTTTTCTTTCGTGAACCAATTGATTTAGTGATGCCGCAGAAGTTACTCCTAAAAGCTTTCCCCAGTCCTTGTATCGCTTATATACCTTAAAAAGTTGTGGTACATCTTCAAAGGGTGATAATTGATCAGGATCTGCAGTAGAGGGAAAACGTAATAAAAAACCTTCATGATAAGGCATTAAATCAAACTGTTTTAATAAGCCCGTAGACGGTAATAATGGAGCAAAGTATAAATCAGAAAAACCTTCCAATGTATTAATTTTTATTCGTGGAGGACAAATATAATTCAATTGCTTTCTGGTTTCAATTAAATTTAGCTCATCAAACAAATCTATGGCCTCTTTGTATGAGATGCTGTTTTGCTCTATCGTATCATTTGCTTTTATAATAACAGCCATTTCAGCTTTTAGAGCGTCTATTTGTTCCGGGGTAATAGGGCTATCTAAATCTATCGTATAATAATAACCATACCCAAGGCTATGTCCCACCACTAAACGTTTATTTGGAAAGAGTTTATGGGCGGCAACCCCTAATACAAAGCAGAGGGAGCGACGATAAATTGAAGAACCTTCAGGAGATTTCAAAAAGACAGGCTCAATGAAAGCACCATTTTCAATTACTTGGGTTAAGGCGCAAATTTCGTTATTAATACGAACTGCTACCACAGGGGAATCAGATTTATCAAAAAAAGAGACAAGATGTCCTGCTTTACAAGTTTCTGAAAATTCTAGTTTTTTTCCATTAGATAGTTCAATAAAGTATTTATTCATAAAAAGAGTATAATTCTAAAATGGTAAAATGTACATAATCGTAAAAATATTTGATATTTCTAAAATGTAGCTATATAATGTCTTCAATTGTAAAAGTAAAAATATTATTTAGGGAGTTTTCCTTTGTGTATTAAAAAATATAAGATTTGGGTACTGGCCTGTGTACTTTTTTTCTTATCCTCAAATTCTTTATTCTTTGCTTCAGATTTTAAGTTTTATGATTTACCTATTGAATTACCTTCTTTATCTATCTCCGCAATAACCCAAGATTCCCGTGGAAATATATGGTTAGGCACCCGAGACTGTGGTATTATTAAATGTACTGGCAATAGCATAGAAGTATTTTCTCGGATACCCTTTGAAGAAAATGTGCTACCAAGTAATCAAATTCAATCCATGTATATGGAAAATGATTTACTTTGGGTTGGTACCTATTCTGGTCTCGCTTCTTTTGATACCCTCACTCATAAAATAACACATTATCCTCTTATTCAAGATATTATTTGTTCCGTTTTACGGGATAGTAAAGGTCGCTTATGGGTAGGAACTTTAGGAAAAGGACTTTTCATACTAGATGACATAACAAAAGAAGTTGTGAACTTCAATTCCGAAGAAAAAGAAAATATAATTCCAAATAATACGGTTAGAAATTTATATGAAGATTCAAAGGGCAATGTCTATGCCTGTACCTATGATGGTGTTTTTGTTTTAAATGAAGAAAAATTCAGTTTTGAAAGACCACTTATTTTTACTCCTGATAATCCATCAATAACTAAAACTGTATATGCAGTTTTTGAAGATGAAGATGGAAACTTTTGGTCTGCCTGTTGGGACAGAGGTTTAGTGCGTACTAACCCACAAACTAAAAAATGGGAGCAGTTTTCTTTACCTGATAATCGAATTTATTGTGTTAACACCTCTGTTGATTCATCTTCTTTTGTAGTGGGAACTTGGGGTGGAGGACTCCATGTATTTAATAAAGATACAAAAGAAATTCAAAGTTTTAAAAATGTTAATAATGGTGTAAATAATATTGCTCATAATACCATTTATTCCACTTTTGTTGACAGAAATGGACTTCTTTGGGTTGGAACTAATGGGGGAGGAATAAGCCTTTGTGATGTTCAGCGCTCTTGGTTTAAAACCCTTGCTGCTAAAAATGAAAATTATGTAAGTATTAGTGACGGAAACATTCAATATATTGAAGAAGATAATACTGGTTCTCTTTGGATAGGAATAAAGAATCAAGGAATATGCCATTACAATCCAAAAACTTCTTCTGGTAAAGATTATCTTTTTTCCACAGGTGAAGTACCTTTTTCCTTAGTCTATTGCATTCATCAAGCCAAAAATGGGGAGGTGTATGTTGCAACAAATAAGGGTTTATTTCAATTTGATAAAAAAACAGATACCTTTGTGGTGCCTTCTTGGTATACACCCTATCTTTCAAGCTCCAATACCGAAACAGTTTATTGTGTTACTGATGCAGAAGATGATTTATGGGTAGGTACCTATGGCGGAGGTATTGTCCGTTATTCTATAACTGATGGCTCTATAAAACAGTATACAAAATCTTCTGATATCCCGAATTCCTTATCTGATAATTTGGTTTATTTTATTCAGGAAGATTCACGTAAAAATATATGGATAGGTACAAATAGAGGTGTAAATAGATATAATTCTGAAACTGATGACTTTTCTTCTTGGATATATGATTTTTCTAATCCGAAAGGAATAGGTGGCCAAAGTGCATTATGTATGGTAGAAGCCTCTGATGGAAACCTTTTGTTTGGCTTTAAAAGTTCAGGGTTTTCTATCCTTAATCCAACAGATAACCTATTTAAAACTATTACTACAAAAAATGGTTTACCTTCAAACCATGTAGTGGGAATTTCTCAGTCTAAAGATAATAACTTTTGGGTAGCAACTAATAAAGGAGTTTGCTTATATAATCCTCTTAATGATACCATTTATAACTACAAAATACCCAACACACTTCAAAGAGAATCCTTTACATCGAGACAAAAAGTTTCATCCGCAGGTTATGTGTATTTTCCCTTTACTAAGGGAGTCGTGTATTTTAAACCAGAAGAAATAGCAAAACCGGATAATGATCGTTCAGCTCCTGCTACCGCGATAACCTATTTTTCTGTAAATGGGGAGCAAATCCCAGAAATTAAAATGAAAACAGAGAAAGATAACCCTCTTAGATTTACTTCAAACGAATGTAATTTTACTTTTGAATACAGTTCTTTAGATTTTTCACCCCTATCAAAACCAGAATTTGAATATATTATGGAAAACTACGATACATCATGGAAGCATTCTGGAAATAGAAATTATACACGGTATACCAACCTAAAACCGGGATCCTATGTTTTTAAAGTAAGAAATTCTGAACACTCTTTTTTTCATTCAGGGCCTGAAACTTCTCTGCATTTTGTTATAGAAAAACCTATTTATGCAAGATGGTATTTTATAGTACTATATGTGGTTCTATCTTTGGGTATATTATTTTTGT
>CALNCH010000322.1 GCA_937875245.1 uncultured Spirochaetaceae bacterium | reverse complement strand
CTGACCTGTTTCCGTGATATTCCGTGGAAAGAGGATCTGAATCGGAATCTGCTAATATGTACCCATCTTTAGAAAGAATAGAAATTCGAAAACTAGAATCCTGTTGTGCTAAATTTTTAATAAAAGTATCAATAAAAATGCTATTTTCTTTTTCAGTATTTGAAAAATTAAGATTAGGAGTGTAGGTAATTACATTAAAAAGAGAATAGGAAAAAGTTCTAAGATTTTGTTCCGTTTGCTTATAGGTGGTATTTTGTAAAGCACCTAAAATAATACTGATGAATAAGACAAACCCAAAACATAAAACTACTGCATTTACTGCAAAAAGATATACCCATGCAGGGAAAGGTTTACGATGTTTCATATTAAAAGTGTACCTTATGATAATGCTCCTTACTAGCAGAAAATTGTGAATTTTGTATTAAAAAGGCCAGAGTTCTATGTGTTGCTCACCATGAGTGACTTTGATATAATGACTCTGCTTATATTAAGCATATTTTTAATCAGGGGAAGAAACCGATGCCCAAAATAGAAGTTAATGAAAAATTATTTTTTAATTTGCTTGGAGAAAAATACGATTACGATAAACTGGAAGACCGCTTAACTTGTGGTAAAGCCGAATTAGATGAAAAACCAGATACTTCCCTTCCCGAAGATCAGCGGATTATTAAAATTGAATTAAATGACACCAATCGTCCAGATTTATGGTCAACAGCCGGTGTTGCTCGTCAATTAAGATTACATAAGGGTGGACAACCAGGAAATTACTCAACGTTTCTGTCTCGAAAAGGGGATGAAAAAGATTTTGGAAACCGTGTAGTTATTGTTGATTCTCAATTAAAAAATATACGTCCCTTTATGACCGCTTTTGTTATATCCGGCAAACCAATAGATGAACCAATGTTGCTAGATATTATTCAAACACAAGAAAAATTATGTTGGAACTATGGTCGAAAAAGACGTTCAATTTCTATGGGTGTTTACCGGGATGCCAATATTTCTTGGCCAGTAAAATACCATGCCGTAGATCCAGATACAACTTCTTTTGTTCCACTGGGATGGGATGAAAAAATGACTTGTCGTCAGATTTTAACTGATCATCCAAAAGGAAAAGAATATGGTTGGATTTTAAAAGACTGTGAAAAGTTTCCATTGTTAAGTGATGCTAAGGGCGAAGTTATGTCTATGGCACCAATTATTAACAGTGCAACTTTGGGGGCAGTTCAAGTTGGAGATAGCGATTTGCTGGTTGAAATGACTGGTACAGATATGCCATCTCTTCTTTTAGCAACAATGATTGTAGCTTGTGACTTTGCCGATGCAGGATACACTATTCTCCCTTGTAAAGTTCAACATCCTTATGATACTGGTTTTGGCACCGATTTAGTTACACCTTATTATTTCCAAGAAACAACAAGTGCTACATTACCTGCAATTAATAAATTGCTGGGAGTTTCACTTTCAATGAATGAAGTAACAGAAGCCTTGTCTCGTATGGGTTGTTCTTGCTCTGTTACAGGAGAAAAAATTACAGTTACTCCACCACCATACAGAAATGACTTTTTACACGAAGTTGATATTATTGAAGATGTTATGATGGGAAAAGAAATTTCTTTCTTCGCCCCAGAAAAACCCCATTCTTTTACTATTGGTAGATTATCTTCCTTAACATTATTCAGCCGACAAGCAAAAACGTTAATGGTTGGTCTTGGTTACCAAGAAATGATTTTCAACTACTTGGGTTCTAAAAAAGACTATATAGATCGAATGAATATTGATGGAAAAGATGTTATAGAAGTAGCAAATCCTATGAGTGAAAACTATCAGTTTGTTCGCCCTTCAATTATTCCATCTTTGCTTACCGCAGAATCAGTTTCTGGTAATGCTGTATATCCTCATAAAATCTTTGAAATTGGTAAAATTGCTTTCTTGTGTGATGAAGAAAATACAGGAACAAGAACTCGACAAAGTTTAGGTTTTCTAACCGCAGCAAATGATGCAAACTTTAATTCAGCCGCTAGTGAAGTCGCAACAGTGCTTCACTTTCTTGATCACGAATATGTAGTTGCAGAAGCAGATGATCCTCGCTTTATTCCCGGTCGTCAGGCAAAAGTTATGGTTAAGGGAAAAGAAGTAGGTATTTTTGGTGAAGTTCATCCATCTGTTTTGGAAAACTGGCAGATTAGTGTTCCTTGTATTGCTGGTGAAATTGATATAGAGGAATTACTTCCTGTAGAAAAAAAAGTTGCCCCTGCAAAATCAGGAAAAACTGAACCTAAAAAAGAAGCTCCAAAAGCAGAAACTCCAAAAAAAGATCCAGTAGAAATATTTAATACAAAAATTGCTTTGAAAGTGGCTAAAATTATTAAAGTTGAACGACACCCAGAAGCAGATAAATTGTACGTTGAAACATTAGATGACGGAAGTGGTGAAGAAAGAATTATTGCTTCTGGTTTAGTTCCTTATATGAGTGCAGAAAGTTTAATGGGAAAATCTGTTATTATTGCAGATAACTTAAAACCACGCAAAATGAGAGGAATTGAAAGCCGAGGAATGTTACTGGCCGCTGAATGTCATGATGAATCTGGTGCTGAAATTGTAGAAGTATTGGATTGTCCATGGGCAAAACCTGGAACACCTGTTGTTCTTGAAGGTGCAGATCCTAATGCAGAAAAAGCTGCAAAAATTGAAGCAGATGTATTCTTCTCTGCTCCAATCGTTGTAGAAAACGGCCGTGTTACTATTGGTGGAAAGGTGCTTATGGCAGCTGGAAAAGAAGTAGTAACAGCAGTTGTACGAAACGGTGAAGTTGGCTAAGAGCCATCTTGTAATATGAAAACCCACGTTTTTAGACTGCATCGGGGACAAGACCTTTTGCAGTCTATTACAGACTATGCAAAATCACATCATATAACAGCCGGCACGGTAGTTTCCGGAGTCGGCTGTGTTCTTTCTGCCCATGTTCGTGATGCCAGTGGTATTACTATCAAACACATCCACCAAAATATGGAAATTGTATCACTTATGGGTACTGTTTCAGAAAATAGAACACATTTACACATATCCTTAGCAAAAGAAGATTTATCAGTTATCGGAGGGCATTTGGTTACTGGGTGTCCCGTAAATACCACTGCAGAAATTGTGTTATTAGAATTAGATAACCTTAGTTTTGGTAGTGAATTTGATAATGAAACTGGCTACGAAGAATTAAAAATATCTGTTTTAGAAGAAAAATAAAAAGATTTTATCTTACCTCTCCCTTTTCGATAATTCTATTTATCATATCAATATTGAGATCTATAAATTGGGAATATCCGTTTATTCTTAGAATATCAAAATTTCTTCCATCTTCTGAGAACATACAAAGCTTACAAGTGTTTAGTTCAAGATATTGATAATCCATTACATTATAGGTAACACATATTGCTTCACCAAGCTTTTCAATTTTTAAAGAATCGGGGACTACGATTGCATTTACGTTCAGTAAATCTATCATGATATATGCATAAAAATCACTTAGTTTCATTTCATCTATTGAAATTTTCTCTGTATATAGTATTGCATCCCTTTTTGTTGTATTAGGTAAAATATAATAACCATTATCAAGAACCCAGTTTGTAGGAAGTTCCAAATTAAAATTATTAAATTCGACTTTTTTTGTTTCCTGCAACTTTATTTTATCCATTTGTCGTATAACAGGAGCAGGAATAGTCGCTGAATTCAAGAAATATTTCATTTCGTTTGGACTTATCATTCCAAACTGAATACATTTTTTGATTATTATATCGTTTTCATCTTTTTCATATACCAAATTTGTAATAGGAATATAAAAATCAACTAGGCCGCTTCTCATTATTTTACCTGAAAGCAAATCCTTTTTTGTTGCTATAAAACTACCGGGTAAATTATTCCTCATATTCATGTCGGTGTAAAAAAATAGATCTTGCATTATGGGTAAAAGTATTTTTTCGAAATCTTCTTTAGTGCCTTCTATTGATTCTATATAAGTAATTTTAGTATTAAAACTTTTCTCTATATTTACTTTACAAGAGTATGCTGTGTTTTTAGAAGTATCTCTATATCTAATGATATAATTGTCTTTTACATTAACTATATTAATCATG
>CALNCH010000321.1 GCA_937875245.1 uncultured Spirochaetaceae bacterium | reverse complement strand
ATTGTTAGGACATTTTAAGTCTATTTCTAAGTTTGCAACTGAAGGTGTTTCTAATTTTGAGATAATACAACCTGCACCTACCAAGTTTTCATGTAAGGTATTTTTATGTATTACTGAGGTTCCTTTTTCGATGCCGGTAATTCCATAAATAGTTTCTTCAAGAATAGAACTGGCTTTATTCGTGTACTCAATTCGTGTATGTTGTGGCTGTATAGATATCACTCCTGTAGAGGTACAACCTGCTACAAAAAAAACAGCGGAGAATAGTATGATAAAAAATATATGTTTCATATTATTTAAGCAGTTTTGTTCCTGGAATAGTTACACGTACTCCGGTAGATAACACTAAGCCACTTGCTAAAGAGTCCAAAATTGACAATGCAGAGTTGTCAGTTTTATTAAAGACAGTCCAAGAGATATCTTGGATAATGTTCAATGTACCTATTTTGATATTCCAGCCTGGAGCTTCCCAAGAAAGACCAAGAACTCCTGGAAAAATAGAAGGGGATATTTCTTTAGATGTGCCGGGTAATGTAGAATTGCCAATGGTAAAAACAGGACCTGCATATATACGAAATCCATAATCCATGGCAACTGAAAAAAGAACTGGAATTTGAACAATATTCATCTTTGGATCGAATTTACATTCTATGCCAATACCAGGCTTAATATCCCACTTATTGTATTGCACGTGGGCTTGTATTGTGCCACCCCTAGCATTAAGTAACATTCCTTCAGGAGAAATAATACTCCACAAAAAGGTAGTAGATATATCGAAAGTAAGGTTAATTGCAATAGAATTGGATTGTCCTAGGTTACTATTTTCACCAGTAATAGTGTTAGAAGTATTTTGAGAAGAAAAAGTTTGGGTTGGAGGTAAAATTTGTCCAACGCCTGCATAGGCAGTATTCCAATAGGTTTGAGAAAGAGAAGAAACTATTACACCTGTGTTAGGCCCATCACTAGCCGAGTGTATGAATTGATTATTTCCGATGTAAATAGCTGCATGGGAAATTTTAGAACCCAGAGTTTTGAAAAAAAGAATGTCTCCAGGTTCTTTTTGTGAATCAGGAATAATTCGTACAAAGCCATACAAATCTGATACTGTTCTTGGAACCTGTAGTTGAACAGAACCTAATACAGAGGTATAAATAAAACCAGAACAGTCCATTCCTTTTGATGTTACGCCCCCGTAAACATAGGGGACTCCAATAAATTGTTTGCTATATGAAATAAGCTCATTACGGGCTTTTTCAGGATTTTCAATTGAAATATTTGCTGCAAAAGAACTCTGTACTGTAATAAAGAGAAAAAATGCTAAACAGACTAATAAAGGATGTGAAAAGTTTTTCATACGGAACAGTATAAATTAATATAAGAAAAGCAACAAGATTTCTTATCGGTTTTCATTTTGACATTTTTCTTAAATATGTTACAATGAAAACATTGTTATTCTATAAGAAGGGAAAAAATGAAAAAATATCTATCAACACGTAAGCCTTGGGCTTTTTTAGACGGTTATAGAGGGACAAGCTTTTCTGGTGAATGGCCTACATTACCAGAAATGTTTGAAATTACAGTACAACGTTTTCCAACCCATGCCTGTTTTACTGATTTCAATGCTACCGGAAAAAATACTCTTTCCTACGCTCAAGTACTTGAAAATGTAAAAAAATGTGCTCAGTGGTTGCGTTCTCAGGGAGTAGAGAAGGGGGACAGAGTTGCTGTGTCTGGAAAGAACTCACCTGAATGGGGAACTGTTTACTTGGGGGCACTCTTTGCCGGTGCAATTATTGTACCTATTGATTACGGACTTCATGATCATGAAATCGAGAACTTATTAAAGGCTTCTGACCCAAAAATCTTTTTTGTTGATGAAGAAAAATATGAATATTTTACTTCTTCTTCTACGAAAGTAAAAATCTATTCTGTAAGTCCAAAGCATCCTGAACAATATGTTTACAATTTGGTAGCAGACAAAGAGTACAAAATTACTCCAGCTGTAGAAACAGATACTGCCGCTATTCTTTTTACTTCTGGTACTACTGGTACACCAAAGGGTGTAATGCTAAGCCATAAAAACTTTGTGTCAGACGCCTATATTGCTCAAACTAATTTGTATATTTCAGAGAAAGATGTTTTTTATGCACTTCTTCCTATTCACCATTCTTACACTATGTTAGCAGTTTTTATTGAATCTTTAGCAGTTGGTGCAGAAGTTGTTTTTGGAAAGTCTATGGCTGTTTCTCGTATGCTAAAAGAATTGCGAGAAGGTAAAATTACCATGCTTTTAGGCGTACCCTTGCTTTTCAACAAACTCCTTGCAGGAATCATGAAGGGGCTTAAAGAAAAGGGACCTATTGTATTTGGTATTATGAAGGGATTAATGGGTATTTCCTTTTTCTGTAAGAAAGTTTTTCATTTTAATCCTGGAAAATTCTTGTTTAAACCTGTTCTTGAAAAAGCAAGTATTAGTACTATTCGAGTTGCAATTTGTGGTGGTGGACCTTTAGCACCAAGTATTTTTAGAGTTTACCAAGAATTGGGAATTGATTTTATTCAAGGATACGGATTAACAGAGACTTCTCCAATTATTGCCTTAAACCCAAAAGAACACTTCAAAATTGAAAGTGTTGGACAATATTTTATCAATTACATGGAAATGCGAATTGATAATCCAGACGAAAATGGAATAGGAGAAGTTCAAGTTAAAGGTCCAATGGTTATGCAGGGTTACTACAAGATGGAAGAAGAAACAAAAGCTATGTTTACTTCTGACGGATGGTTAAAAACTGGTGATCTTGGAAAATTAGACTTTGAAGGCTATTTAACTTTGTGTGGTCGCGCTAAAAACTTGATAGTAACTGAAGGCGGAAAAAACGTTTTCCCTGAAGAAATTGAAAATGCTTTCCAGTTGTACAACGATATCGATCAGATTACTATTCAAGGATACATTATGGATAAGGAAACTAAATCAGAAGGGATTGAAGCTCTGATTTACCCTTCTGAAGACTGTATAAAACGATTGGGAGTTGTTCGAGGCGATCAAAATAGTGCAGATTTAGTTAAGGAAACATTTTCTGATATTGTAGAAAAAGTAAATAAAACCTTACCTGCTTATGCTCGTATTTCAAAGATAACTATTTTGGAAGAAGCTCTTGAAATGACTACTACTAAAAAAGTAAAACGAAATTATCAAAAATAAGAAGTAGTTTTTTATTATCGAGGCCGTCTTAACAAGGCGGCCTTTATTGTTTTTAAAGATACAGAACCATCACTTTCATATAAAGGCTCATTACCAATATCTAGGAGAAAAGGGCGTCGTGCAATGTGTTCAATATAATGGGCATCGCTGGAAGTAATAAGTGGATAATTGCGAGTATCTAGGACTTTGGTATTTACTCTAACAGAAATTCCCTTAGACATATCCATTACATCAATTTCTTTTGATTGTAAAGAAGAGTCTTGGGGCATGCGTACAACTTCAAGGGCATCCCAGTCTCCCTCAGGTATAAACCCTAATTGACTGGTAAGAGAAAAGGAAGGGCGATCTACGTGAGCTGGAATTACTAAGCCACCTAAGTGGTGAACTTTTTCTGCTAAATCATCAAGATTAATATTTGCAGAAGTAACAAGATATTTTTCTACTTCACCTAGAATATTTTCTTCCTCATCTACATAAACTTGATCTCCCATTTTTTCTGGATTGTTCATAAAGGGAGGCATAAGGTCATATATTTCATTACTAAAATCTAGGGCGGTTTGTAAATGGGAAAAAAGGCACAATACGTGAACTTCTTCTGTAGTTTGAGCCTCCATTCCATACAAGGCTGCAATTTTTGCATTTTTGCACAGTGTATGAAAAGCAGGGCAATTTAATGAACTATTATGGTCCGTAAGGGCTGCCAGTTGCACCCCACGTTCTTTTAGAGTCTCAACTATTTGAGAGGGCGACATAGACAAGTCACCACAAGGAGAGAGACAGGAATGAATATGAAAATCCGCATTTAGCACCATAGCTTAAGATTATTTACCTAAAAGTGAGAATAATTTACCTGATACCTGATATTGATTCAAGGAAGTTGAGAAAAGAGCAATTTTTTCTTCTTTTGCAGTTTCTATCAT
>CALNCH010000320.1 GCA_937875245.1 uncultured Spirochaetaceae bacterium | reverse complement strand
AATTGGGAAAGTGCCAATGATATGTACCGTCCTCTATACGATGCTTACCAAGAAGGATTAAAACTTTTTAACGCAGTTGATTTTGATGATTTAATTGGCTTACCTATTCGATTGTTCAAAGAATGTCCTGATGTTTTGGAAAAATATCGAGAACGTTTTAAATATGTAATGGTAGATGAATTTCAAGATACTTCTCTTCAACAATACCAATTAATGCATTTGTTATCTGACAAAAACATAGCAGTAGTTGGTGATGATGACCAATCAATTTACAGCTGGCGAGGGGCAAATTACGAAAACATTTTAATGTTCGAAAGAGATTTTCCAGAAGTACAAGAAATAAGATTGGAGCAAAACTATCGTTCCACAGAAACAATATTGGCAGCAGCTAATGGTGTTATAGCTCACAATACAAACAGAAAAGACAAAGCTCTTTGGTCTGGAAATGGCAGTGGAAAACCTATTGAAATTTATATGCCAGAAAACGAGACTGATGAAGCGGACTTTATTGCAGAAAGCATACAAGGGCTTTGTATGAGTGAAAACCGTAACTACGGCGACTTTGGGGTTTTAATTCGGGCTAATACCCTTTCTCGTGCCATAGAAGAGTCTTTTTTAGAAAGTAACATTCCTTATACCATGAGTGGAGGAACTAGTTTTTTTCAACGTAAAGAAATTAAAGACGTAGTTAGTTATCTACGAATATGTGCTAACCATGATGATGACATCAATTTACTTCGAATAATAAACACTCCCCGCCGTGGAATAGGACGAAAAGCTATCGAAGCATTAAATGGTATTGCTAATGAACACCATTGTTCTTTATGGAATGCAATTGAATTGATTTTGCAACAATATCGTGGCCATGTAAAAACCATGGATGATTTTAAAGAACAACTTCCACAAAAATCAGAAAAAGATACCTATAATCCTGCTGAGGATTTTGGTGAATACAACGCAGATAATCCTTATGATAAGATCGTACCAGAACAAGAAGATGATGATTCTTGGTTTGGAGGAGAAGATTCTGGTGGAATAGAATTGTCTCCTAGAATAATTGCAGATTTAGAAGTATTTCATGATTTAATTGTTTGTCAAAGAACCAATTTGCTTTCCGGTGGTAAGGGTTTATCTAAAAAAGTAAGAGGCATGATTGAAGGGGTAAATTATTGGGATTATTTGGTAGCAGAAAATCCAAAGAGTGAAAAAGCGGCCCGATTTAAGTTTATGAATATTGAAAGTTTACTTAATTCTATAGAAATGTGGGAAAATAACCCTGACAATTTTGATACAAACATCTATGCATACTTGAATCGCATTACCTTATTATCTCGGGATGACATGGAAGACGATTCTTTAAAAGGTAAAGTTAGTTTAATGACAATACATGCCTCAAAAGGTTTGGAATTTCCCGTTGTTTTTATTGCAGGGTGCGAAGAAGGAATTATACCTCACGCTCGAAGTATGGAGGAAGGGGAAGGCAATGTAGAAGAAGAAAGAAGATTATTCTATGTTGCAATTACTAGAGCAAGAGACAAGTTGTTTATTTCTGCCTGTAGAAGACGACGAAAAATGCAAGCTGTTGTTGATTGTGTTCCCTCCCCCTTTTTAGACGAAATTCCAGCTCCCTTAGTTGAGTATCATGAACCCTCTGAAGAAGTTTCTGATGATGTGGCACAAGCTATTTTTGCAAAGATGCGAATGAAGTTTTCAGTTCCAGAAGAAAAATAATTTTTATAGTTCCTCTACACCCATCTTTTCTAGTTTCTGGTAAATACTGGGTTCTGTCCAATTTATAGTACTGTGATGTGTTGGATAAACTATACTGTTATGTTCAATAATTGCTTTATCTAAATCAGTTATTAATGACTTAGTCATAAAGGGTTTACCAATAACCATTAGCCTGTTATCTGAAGAAAATCTTACCCCCTCCATTAGATTATGTATAACAGAAATATTTCGAATTTCAGTTCTTCTACCAGGAACACAAGTATATACGGTTTTACCAATTTGAACATGTTTATCTACAAAAAATTGAGAGGGTAACGGGGAAGTAGACTGGGGTCCAATAATGACAGCAGCTTTATCTGTAGTAAAGGCTACATTAGCCTTCCAATATCGAATAATATAGACAGAATAATTACCCTTAGAATCTTCTAAAATATAATATCCAGTTAATTCTTTTTTTTCTGTAT
>CALNCH010000319.1 GCA_937875245.1 uncultured Spirochaetaceae bacterium | reverse complement strand
GAATTTCTTATGAGATTATTGAAAAAAAAGGTTGGAAAATTTTATTTGCGTCATATACCGAAATTTTGAACACCTATGTGGCTTCTGACCATATTGATTTTTATCCTCCAACGGAAAAACAAAGAGAAAAACTAATAGTGGATTTACAGAAAATTATGAAAGAAAATACCTATGATTTTTTTGTATTAGGAGTCCATTCTGCAGAAGCAGAGTATTCTACTTATATTCCAGAGAGTCGAAAAGCTTTTTTTCATATGCTTATTGATTTAGGAGTTGATATCCTATGGGCAAGTCATCCCCATGTAACACAGGATTGGGAATTATTTCAAAACTCTGAAACTGGTAATATAGAAAAAATGATTATTTATTGTTTAGGAAATACCTATTCAGGACAAAGGCGACCTTGGCCTAATTTACAAGAACCTGAACACTATTTAGAATCAACAGGAGATAGTATTTTGCTATCTTTGGAACTAGAAAAAAATGAAAAAGTTGGAAAGCCTTTTATTACATCTTGTGTACCCTATATAATTACCACCCATATAGACCCTAATTACAATTTTGTAATTCAGTTTTTATCAGAAGATTTTATTAATACACAAATTCAATCACTTCAAGACTACTATAAAAAAAGACTGCAAATAATGAGTCAAATACAAGGAAAAATTATATGCAAATGAATTATCAAGACCTTCCGGTTTATCAACAAAAGCAACGAATTCTTGATGTATTAGATAAGAATCAAGTTGTGGTAGTTCAAAGTCCTACCGGCTCTGGTAAAACCACTCAAATACCTGTAATTTTACATGAAGCAGGATTTTCCAACACTGGGGTAATTGCTGTTACACAACCAAGACGTATTGCGGCACTGTCAGTTAGCGAGTTTATTGCAAAACAATTAGGAACTACCTACCCTGGTCTTGTAGGTTACAAAATGCGTTTTGAAGATAAAACAGATCAAACTACAAGAATTAAAATTATGACTGATGGAATTTTGCTTCAAGAAATGAAGTTAGACCCTTGGTTAAGTAAATATTCTGTAATTATGGTTGACGAAGCTCATGAACGTAGCTTAAACATTGACTTTGTTTTAGGGCTTTTAAAACGTGTTCTTGCAGAACGCCATGATTTTAAAGTCATAGTGTCCTCTGCTACCATGAATGCAGAAGCTTTTTCTGCTTACTTCGACGACTGCCCTATTGTCACTATAGATACCATTACATACCCCGTTACCGTTATTTATGATCAGCCTGTAATACCAACAAGCACACTATCCCTTGCAGCAGAAGATGCTTTGTTATCTAAAATCGAATCTACCATGGATCGTATTTTGGATAACAAACAAACAGGGGATATTCTTGTATTTTTGCCTGGTGAAAAAGTAATAAAAGATTGTATGCAGCGATTATCTCATGCCTCCTTTTCTAGAAAAATACATTTGATTCCCTTATATGGGCGTCTTGCTAAAGAAGAACAAGAACGAGTCTTTCAGCCAGCTCCTTTTAACAAGAAAAAAGTTATTGTTTCTACAAATATAGCAGAAACAAGTGTTACTATATCAGGAATTACTACGGTTATTGATTCAGGATTAGCAAAACTAAATTATTATAATCCAAGAACCTACACCTCTAGCTTAAATGAAACCGCAGTTTCTAAAGCCTCTTGTAATCAGAGAAAAGGACGAGCTGGAAGAACCCAAGAAGGTACCTGTTATCGCTTATATCCCCGAAAGGATTATGATACTCGGCCTTTGTACACTCTTGAAGAAATTTATCGTACTGATTTATCTGAAGTTGTTTTACGAATGGCAGAGTTGGGGATTACAGATTTTGAATCCTTTCACTTTATTTCTCCTCCAGGAAAAGAAGGATTAATTGGTGGTATAGAAACATTGAAGATGTTAAAAGCACTTAATCCAGATCATACCTTATCACAAATCGGTAAGTTAATGGTTGAATTTCCTCTTATGCCCCGACAAAGTCGTATTATTGTGGAAGCAATTCTTACCTATCCAGATGTATTGGAAGAAGTCCTTATAGCCGCTTCCTTTCTGTCCACCCAATCACCTTTTGTACTTCCTCCCGGAGAGGAAACAGATGCACGTATTGCTCATAACGCATTTAGAGATATGCAAGGGGATTTTGTTTCTTACGTTAAGCTATTTAGAACATATACTTCGATGAAAAATCAAGAACAATTTTGTGAGAAGAACTACTTAGATCAACGAGTTATGGCTGAAATTTTTAATGTCAAAACTCAATTGGAACAAATTGTGAGTGACTTAGGAATTCCTATTTCCAATGGTGGAAAAATGGAGGATTATTTAACTTGTATTGCATCTGGTATGATTCAATTTGTATGTATTCGAGAAGGTAAAGAAAATTATCGTAGTCTTACCGCAGAACATATCCAGATACATCCCGGATCCAGCATGTTTCGTTCTGATCCACTATATATTGTTGCAGGTGAAATTGTTCGAACATCCAGAATGTTTGCCATGTCTGTTTCTCCCTTAACTCGTTCAATTTTAATGCGGTTAGATGATACTATCGAGTCACAACTATCTCAAATGCGTGGTAGAAGACAAGATAGAAGTGGAATGGATAAAAAATCTGAACAAGGTTTTGCATCTGGTAAAGCTGATACTAGACAAAAAGAAGAAAAGCCAGAAAGTTCTATCCTTTTTGGTGGCCAATTCTTTAAAATAGAAAAAATTAAAGGTAAAAAAATGGTATTATTACCTTGGGAACATTTTAAAGAAGCTTTAAAAAACGAAAAACCTGATATGAACTCAGGCAAAATGCAACAAATAAGTGGGCTTCGAGGAAAAATCATTATCCAAAAGTATGAATTACTTTCTGGAGAAAAAATGGATTTGATTTTGAAGTTGGGAACAGAACTAGATTTAACACCTATGAGTGAAAATGGATGGAGTAGAAAAGCTAAATACCAATCAGGGGTTAATAAAGAGAAACTTATACAATCCTTAGACTGGATTCTACGGGTTGCTGTTGCAAAAGAAAAAAGCAAGGAAATGGGTTTTATCTGCCTGTTTACAGATGGTAATGAAAATTATTGGTATAAAGTATCAAGAGGCTTTTCAACGGCATTGAATGAGAGTATTTCAAGTTTGGAAAATCTCATTGACGAAGCCTCAGATATCTTTACAGAAGAGCAAAAAAACAAAATCAACAGTATTTATCGAAAATTAACCGATTTATATGTAAATTAACTTTCAATATGGAGAGGAATGGTAATTTCAAAATCTGCTCCTCCCCATGTATTGTTGTTTACAGAGATAGTACCTTTATGTTGTTCAATAATTCTCATTGACAAATTGAGACCAATACCACTGCCATCTATTTGCTTTTTCATTGCATTTGATCCTCTCGTAAAAGGGGCAAATATTTCTTTCATTTCTTTTTTAGGTATACCTTCCCCTTTATCAAGAAAATGAATAATAACATTTTTGTTTTCTAAATCGGTATCGACGGTAATACGTAAAAAATGACCTTCTTTGGCATGTTTAATTGCATTATCAAACATATTTTGAAAAACAGAGGTTATGGCATATTTGTCACAATAAATAAAAAGTGGTTTAGGATAATACATTCTTTCTATTAAAAAACCTGATTTAGAAATTTTTGTATTATTCATATCTAAAATATATTCTATTATTTTTTGTACTTCA
>CALNCH010000318.1 GCA_937875245.1 uncultured Spirochaetaceae bacterium | reverse complement strand
TTATAGAAATAACTTTAAACTCTTTCATACCTACATCTCCTCAAGATACTCCGTGGTTATACCAGAGTACCACAGGTTGTTTATCGAGAATATTACCACGACTTTTTAAGTTGGTCAATCTATAAAAAACTATAGATACTAAAAAATTGATTAAAAATGAGACTTTTTATAGGTGTAAAAAGGCAATTTCAAAAACAATATCTATTTTAATAGAAACTAATATACTCTCTACATTGCATAAATCACCTTCTTCAGATATATTTAAAAAAAACTGGTACGTGGTTATACCAGAACAAGGAATACAACATGGAATTTACAAAATTAGCATCTCCAAGTTTAAAAGAATTATTCATAAAAGAAATACAAACACTTATTTTATCGGGAAAATTGCCAATCGGAAGCAAACTTCCACCAGAACGGGAGCTTGCAACCAGCATGGAAGTAAGTCGTGCCGTTATAAATAGTGGGATTGCAGAATTAACACGAATGGGTTTTTTATATATTAAACCCCGGGTTGGCACATTTGTTGCTGACTATCGTAAAGAAGGAACGCTGGAAACCTTTAACGCTATTATGAACTACAACGGAGGTATACTCCGAGATGACGAAATAAAATCAATTTTGGAATTACGAATATCCCTAGATATTTTGGCCATAAATCTCTGTGTCCCACAGATTACTGACGAACAAATAGAAATTTTACACACTCACCTTACACATATCAAAGATGGAACAAATTTTGAACAAGCAGCTGAGCATGCCTTTGCTTTTCAGCACGATCTTGCCTATTTTTCTGGCAATATGCTTTTGCCCCTTTTGTTTTCCTCTTTTAAAACCCTAGTTATCACTTTGTGGGTACGATTTTGCTCTCTTCATGGCATAGAAACGCTATACCAAAATACACTGGAACTTTTTACCGAAATACAAAAAAGAAACACCCAAAAAGCTATCGAAAGCATTACAAACACTGTGGAAAACACCATTTACGGCGCAAGAAAAATTTATTTTTAAGTAGTAGAGGCAATTTTCCAAGAGGCTCAGATAATATTATCTACGAGAACATCTTTCTCTGGGATAAATTGACAAAGTCAACCAACCTAAGGTAGTATTTTATCGAGGTGTAGAAATGGGATTTAATGCAAAGGAACATCTGGAAACAATTATTATTCCTTATTGGAATAATTTAAAAGAATCAAAAAATGGTGGATTTTATGGTTATGTATCCACAAAAGATTTACAAGTTCATAAAGATGAAGATAAAGGGGTTATATTACACAGTAGAATTTTGTGGTTTTATTCCACTGTATATATGACTCTAGGTGGCGAAGCTCATTTACAAATGGCTACTCATGCTTATCAATTTATTAAAAATTATTGTTTTGACACCAAAAATGGTGGTCTTTATTGGATGGTACATTCTGATGGAACCCCAGCTGATTCAACAAAAAATACCTATAATCAAGCCTTTGGAATTTATGGTCTTTCAGCTTATTATCAGGCTACAAAAAACCCAGAAGCCTTAGAATTAGCATATTCGTTATTTTCTACCATTGAAACTTGGTGTCGTGATTCTTATGGATATTTAGAAGCCTTTGATAGTGAATGGAAAAAGGAAGTTGAAAGTGCCATCTGTGATCAAGGAATTGTGGCAAAAAAAAGTATGAACACAATTCTTCATGTATTAGAAGCCTATGCAGAATTACTGGTAGCCGATACACATCCTGCAGTACAAAGAGCTTTGCAACGAACATTAGAGTTGGTTCGGGATAAGTTATATAATTCTGAAGAAAAACGTTTTGAAGTTTTTTTTGATGAAAAAATGAATTCCATTGCAGATTATCATTCTTATGGGCATGATATTGAATCTTCTTGGTTAGTAGATTATGCCATGGATGTATTAGAAGATTCCTATATTTCTACTCAAAGTTATATACCTCCTCAAGTGCGAAAATTAGGAGAATCTATACGCCTAATAGATTCTAATCTTGCTGATACAATTCGAGAAAAGGCTCTTGTGTCAGGTGGTGTTTTGTATCAGAGAATTGGAGAAAGAGTTGATACTCAACGAGAATGGTGGGCTCAAGCAGAAGCCGTGTTAGGCTTTGTTAATGAATATTCGAAAAACAACGATAACCGCTTTTTGGAGGCAGCTAAAGAAGTATTACATGTAATTGAAACTCAGCTTGTTGATAAAAGACCTAATAGCGAATGGTTTAGAAGTGTGGATTTAGACGGAAAACCCGATATGGAAAGTCCTATTACTGAAGCATGGAAATGTCCCTATCACAATGGAAGAATGTGTTTAGAGCTTATTAACCGTGGCTTTTCTACTTTATAAGAGTAGGTAATTTTTTACCTACAGGCTAGATATGAAGTGCACCCCTAAAACTGGACAAATATGGTTCAATTTTAGGAGGTGCCTTTTTTATACTAGAAATGAGATAATCCAGTACCAGCAGGGTAGGGGGTTGTTGTTTTCATTCCAACGCCAACAGGGAGAATACCAGAAGGTGTGTTTATTCCTGCAATAGTTTTTGCTAATGCGTGAATACTACATTCTGCCACCCCATAAGTTAGGAGAAGTGTTTGTACTTCTTTATGTATAGCAGTTACATCTTCTGGGCTACGAAGGGCTACTGCAACTGTTTTTTCTTTTCCGGAATATTCATAACAGGCATTAAACAACTTAATCTGTTTTTCATGTTGATATGCATTATATGTACAGATAATTACATAATCAGCCATAAAAGCCCAATCACAAGCTCCTAAAATTTCAACATCACTTGGATCTAACCCATATACATATTCACTTACATTATCAAAGTATTCACTGAAAATATCTTTGAAGGTGTGTGTGTAAAAGTTCGTATTATCGCTCATCATGAGTCGGCCATAAGTTGGTCTCAAAATGGCTATTCGTTTTTTACTATTTTTTGTACTAAAGGGTAATAGTTGTTCCTGATTTTTGATAAGGGTGATAGAAGAATCAGCAGCTTCTTGAATGCTATCAATGTGTTCTTTTGTTACCGGGCTACCAACAGCTGTCTCTGAAAGATGCTTTTCTTCAAAAGAAATATGATATTTTTCTTTATATTCAAGTACTTTTTCACAGGCAGCGTTCAGTATATCTTCTGAAATATCTCCAGAACGAACTGCATCTGCAATAATTATATTGGCATTATCAACTCCTCCTGAAACAATAATTTGGTTAACCCCTGCATTTATTGCTTTTATCAATGCTCCTTGAATACCATAGGTATCTTTAATTGGTTTCATCTGGATATCATCTGTGACAATCAAGCCTTTGTATCCTAAACGATTTCGTAGGTATTCTTGTAATATTACAGGTGAAAGAGTGGCAGGAGTATTACTTGGGTCTAGGTTGGGGAAGGAAGCGTGTAATGTCATCATCATGCCCACATCGGCTTCGATGGTATTTTTAAAAGGTATCCATTCTCTGGATGATAGTTGTTCAAAGGTATGTGGTACAACGTCTAATTCAAAATGACTATCAATATCAACATTTCGTTGGCCAGGAAAGTGTTTTGCACAAGCAATAATTCCAGCTTCCTGTAAACCCTTGGTAAAGGCTGCTGCTAATTCTCCAGTCTGTTTTGGATTACTGCCAAAATAGCGATTATCTTTTACTGGAAGCCCTTCTTCAAAACAAAGATCAACCACTGGTGCAAAACAAGTATTAATACCAATAGAAGCTAATTCTTCTCCTGTACTTTTACCCATTTTATAAGCAAACATAATACCATTTTCACGAATTGCACCTAGTGCCATGTTACCAGGACCAATGGCAAATTCTTTTGTAATAGGGGCTAATTGCCCACCTTCTTGGTCAATGGCAATAAAGGGTTTTATCTTAGCTTTTGATTTTTTTGCAGCAGTAAATACCTTTGTGGTTAAGTCCCGAAGTTGAATACTATCAACTACGTTACATCCAGAAAAATACAGAATTGATCCGATAGCACCTTTTTCAAGTAAGTTTAATGTGTTTTCTGGTACTTCCCATTGACCAGAAAAACTTGACATAACAAGTTGTCCAGCTCTTTCTTCCAAAGAAAGAGATTTGATCTTATCAGTTACATTCATTTGATATTCCTCAGCAAGGTTTATTTTATTAGTTTGTACAATCAATGTACAAACTAATATTAATATAACACACAATAAAATCAAATGCAAGCATTCGAGGCAATTTTAACAGTCTGTTACCTTTTGCACGTGACTCATTCCTTTATTAATTAAAAAGATACTACGGTAGCGGTATTATTTTTTCGGTGAGCTATTTCAAAAACAGCATCCCAGTCGAAACGAGATTGAGAGTCTACTTCGTTCATATCTGGAACTGAAAAGAGTTTTTGTAAAAACATACTTGCGGCCCCTAAAGCTATTTCATAATTCGTATCATCTGAAATGACAAGGGTGCAATTAGTTATTTCTAAAATCTTTTGTAACTGAGGAACTTTGGTGGCAGCTATTTTTTCTAATAATTGAGTTTTGTGGCCGTGGAGTCCATGAATAAAGAGTTTTTCAGGAGCTATAAGTGGTATAAAAAGGGTTAAAGAATTACATAAGTCTATACCCCATTGAGTAAAACATTCATCATCTTCATTGGTGTTTTTCATAACTTCATCAGGTAATCCTGTTTGTCCTAATTGCTCTTCATTCCAAGAAATGGAAATAAATTCACCCATACCATAATTTTTTCCATAGCGAACTTTACCTTCCAAAGCAATGGCTAAACCAACACCCATACCCGCTCTTTTTTTATCTTGTCCTTTAGGTAGGGTTTGTTCGGTATGATATTCAGCTAATACACTGATAAAATCTCTTAAATTACTTTGTCGATTTGCAGTTAATTGTAACCACGCACAACAGTTGGCATCATTTTCAATGAGAACGGGTAGGTTATAGCGCATATCAAACTGTTTAGAAAAATCATAATTTTTTAAAAAGAAAGGATCAGATCGAATGATAATTCCTTGATCAACATTAACAATACCAGGAATTCCAAAACAGATTCCTAAGGGTGGTAGTTGTAAGTCTTTTATTTCAGATGCAATTTGTAACATAATCCAGTCAATTATTGATACAAATGCCTTTTCATGATTATCATCATCACTAATGTCTTCTGGAATAGTACCTTCTTTGCTGAACAGCATATCTCCAAATAAATTTACTGCAACAGACCTGTAATTATGTGGCTGTATTTCTATTCCAATAATACATCCAAATTGAGGATTCATTGAAAGGTAGATTGGTTTTCTGCCTCCCTGAGGTAGAGAAACCCCTTCTTCAGTTTCTAAAATAATTTTGTTATCTAATAGAGAATTAATAATATTTGATACAGTAGATCGATATAGATTTAATTCACGAGCTATGTCAATGCGACTAATTTTACTTTTTTTCCATATTTCTTCAATAATTCTGGAAATATTGGAATTCTTTTGGAAATTGTTGTTATTAATTCTCATGTTGTATGAGTATAAAAACAAAAGGGACTTTTTGGAAGTCCTTTTTGTTTTAAATACTTTTTTTAATCGTTTTTTTGTTCAAAATAAAAGTTCTTATCCTTTTACTGCTCCGGCTGCAACACCTTTTGTAATTTGTTTTCTAAAAATTATGTAAAAAACTAACATAGGGATAAGGCCTATAATTAAGGCTGCAAACTGTTTACCATAATCAGAAGCCAAAGCTCCAGAAAATTTCTGAATTCCTACTGGTAATGATTTAATTGATTCACTAGAAGAAAGCATATTAACTAACATAAACTCATTCCATGTACCGGTAATAGTAAGAATTGCTAAGGTAACGCCAACAGGGGCTCCCATAGGCATAATAATCTTAAAAAAGATACGCAGATAACCGCTACCATCGATTCTAGCAGATTCGATTAATGAGTCTGGTATGCTTTTTATATAGTCGGTAGCAAGATAAATTCCCATAGGCATACCTACTCCTATATAACAAATTAGAATACTGATTCTGGTATCATATAAACCTGTCATACTAACCATTAAAAACAGAGGAACCATTATACATTGTAGTGTAAGTAGCACCCCAATAATAAAACTTTTGTGTAGAAAAGGAGTTGCTTTATTTGGAATTTTCGAAAAAGCAAAACCTGCTCCAAAAGAAAAGCACACAATAGCTGCAGTTGATACTGCAGTATAGATAATGCTATTTAAAAACAAGGAACCAAAGTTTCCTCTAATCCATGCATCGGGATAATTTTTCCACCACCAAACTTCTGGAAGGGCTAATTTACTTGTTAATTGAAATTCTTGAGTTGTCTTAAATGAGGACATTAAAAGCCATAAAAGGGGATATATTGCCATTACGGTAAAGAACAACAAAATAGTATACATAATAAATTTTGCAACTATAGAACCTTTAGATTTTGAGCCACGAACATCTGCCATATTAGTCCTCCTTTCCACCATATTTTTTTTCAGCCATTTGTACTAACAAAATTAAAGCAAAACTTATGACAACCATTATGGTAGAAATTGCATTTGCCATAGGATAATCGGGAGCTCCCTTAAAAGCTTTATCAAACATATACAGTGATAAAACATTAGTTTGCTTTGCAGGTCCACCACCTGTCATAACGTAAATTAAATCAAAGGATTTTAAGGAGCCAGATATAGCTAAAATTGCTGAAGTAACAAAAACACCTGAAAGAGAAGGGAAAATAATATAACGTAAGGTTTGACCCTCTGAGGCTCCATCAATTTTTGAAGCTTCAATTATGGCAGGATCAATTTTTTGCAAGTTTGCTAAAAAGATGATTAAATAAGTTCCTGTATACATCCATAACATTACAAACAACACTGGAACAATGGGATGATTACTCATAGACCATTGAAAAGACGGATTAAAAACCTTGATTATTTCTTGAAAGGCCCCATGAGCTGAAAAAAAAGACTGCCATAAAATACCGATAACAACGGTAGAAATAACGCAAGGTAGATATATCATAGTCTGAAAAAAATCAGTACCTTTTACTAGTCCACGTGAGAGAATATAAGCTAATGCAAAGCCAAGTGGTAATTGTCCTAATACAGATACTAATACAATATATAAGTTATTTTTTAATGAAAGATAAAAAAGTGGATCGTTAAATACTTTAAAATAGTTTTTTAAGCCAGTAAAGTGTATCGCATCTGACCCCCATAATGGTCCACCCTTATAACTTGTCATACTTAGAATTACAGAGAAAAAGGTGGGAAAGGTCATTACTGCAAAATAAAAAAGTACTGCAGGTAGTACCAGAATCCAGTAGGAGAGCCTTTGTTCTCGCTTCGATGATTTGTCCAACATATTAGTCCTCCGTGTTAAAAACAGAACCCTTATGCCTGCGAAAACTAAGGGTTCTGTTTAATCACTACTTATTTAAGTGAATTATTATTTGGATGCTTCCCATGCTTTTTGCATGTCTGCACAAACGTCTTTAGGTGCTTTTTTCCCTAAGCCCATTTGTTGAAGTCCCATATTACAAGCAATCTGAATATCTCCACCAAATTCACCATCAAAAACAGGAGTAGGTGTGCCAGCTTTCTGGTAGAATTCAGTTCTCTTAATCATTAAAGGTTCCATTTTAGATGGATCAAGTTTTACACCTGTAACAAGGGAAGGGAATGCGGCTCCTGTGTCTAATCGACGTTGTTGAACTTCAACACCACTTAACCATTTGATAAGTCTCCAAGCAGCTTCTTCTTTTGCAGAGCCTGTTTCGATTGCTGAACTCATTGCATAACCAACACCTAAAACAGTTGAATTTGAACCATTAATTACTTCAACTGGAATTGCAGGGAATACTGTCATTTCAATCGAACTTTGTTGTTTTGCAGGAGGAATAAGGGCAGAACCTGTTGACTGGTCTGTGATAAATGCTCCACTTCTCCAATCTCCATCGATCATGTATGCACCTTTACCAGTTGCAAAAAGGCCAACAACATCTCCGTAAGAAGTTGCTAATGTAGATTTTGCAAGTACTCCATCGTTGTACAACGTTTGGATAAATTTTACTGAATAAACCATAAAATCATCGTTAAAACTGGCTTTTCCAGCTTTTATATCTTTTGCCCAGTTTACTCCACCAAATCGACCTACAACCATTGAGAATAAACAAGATTGCATTACCCAGTCATCCATATTAGCCATAAGAATAGTTTCATAACCTTTAGCTTTTAATACAGGAACCTGAGCTTTTAACTCTTCATAGGTTTTGGGAATTCCTAAACCACATTCCTTTAAAATGTCTGTATTAACATATAATACGTGAGAAGAAGTAACACCGAATGGAATTTCAGCAATGTATCCACCAGCTTGGTTAGCAGGATCCATAGTAACAGCAGAATAGTTTTCTACTAAACCATCTTTTTTTAGAAGAGGTAATAAGTCTTTAGCTAGTTTTTGTTCATGGATTGCAGTTGAACGTCCTCCTGGCCATGTGTAAAAAACGTCAGGCATTTTACCTGAAGCGGCGTATGCCGCTGTTTTTTGATGAAAAGGTTCATTGAATAAAACTTCTCTCTGAAGAATAATATCTGGATTTGCATTTTCAAAAGCTTCCCAGACATATTGGTTATCATCAAAAGCGTTAGGTGCAGTTGAATCTTGATAATCAAGCACCTTTAATACGATTTTGCCCTCTGTTGTAGCTTCTTTTGAACAACCAACAACAATTACACAAATAAACATCATTGTAGCTAAAAGAATAGCAATTGTTTTTTTCATAAAAACTCCTTTGTTTTAGTTTGTACGAACAATGTACAAACAGATAGTAACATTAGAATTTTTACCTGTCAACAAAAAAAAATTAACTATTTGAGGTAATTTTAAAATGCAGTAATTGGAGATTTTGGAATAAAATATGGATCATACTAATTCAAACTAGACGTAGTAAAAAAAAGATAGTATAGTTTTTTTTATGAATAACTTTGAAAATTTAATACCACTACCTAGTTCAATTACACCTATGAAAGGAATAACTTTTGTTACTCCTAATGGAATTACACCTTTAGTATATGCTCCCTCTTTTTTTTATGATGAGTTGGTTTTTGTTTGCCATCATCTCTCAGAAGCAGGTTTTAAATGTGCACCGGCACCAAAAGATACAGATCCTGATAATCTGCCACCAAATTGTGTAATTCAAGTGGAAGAAGAACCTGATTTACCTATGGCTGAGATGTATCAGCTTCGTGTTACTTCATCCTTTATTCAAATTCGTGCCAGTGATTCCTCTGGTGCCTTTTATGCCTTTGAAACATTAAGACAGTTAGCATTAAGCTCTCGAAAGGGTAGACTTCCAGGCATTTCAATTATCGATAATCCTGCTACTTCTTGGCGTGGTCTCATGCTAGATACCAGCCGTCATTTTTTCCCTGTTTCTTTTATCAAAAAAATTCTAGATACTATGGCTTTTCATAAGTTAAATCGTTTTCATTGGCATTTAACCGATGATCAAGGTTGGCGTTTATATATTCCTTCTCTGCCTGAATTAACAGAAAAAGGTGGCTGGAGACATGATACAAAAACCACATGGGAAGATGTAAAAATTGGTGGTTTTTACACAGAAGAAGATATTACTGAAGTTGTCAAATATGCAAGGGAAAGACATATAATAGTAATACCTGAAATAGATGTTCCCGGTCATGCTAGTGCAATTTTAACTGCATATCCCGAATTAGGTTGTACCGGTGGCCCTTATGAGGTAGAAGATCGATTTGGTATTTTTAAAGAAGTTCTTTGTGCAGGAAACGATAGGGTTTTCGACGTTCTAAAAACTATTTTTGAGCAAGTTTGTAAAGTTTTTCCTGGCCCTTACATTCACATCGGTGGTGATGAATGCCCTAAGGAACGTTGGGATAATTGTCCAAAGTGTAAAAAAAGAATGAAGGATGAACATATTGCCTCTTCTACTCAATTACAAGCATGGTTCACTTCAAAAGTGGCAAATATAGTCCAATCTTTAGGAAAAACACCGATTGGATGGGATGAGGTTCTGGATGGAACTGAAGTTTTTGGTCTTCCAGAAAACATGATTGTTCAATCCTGGCAAAGTTCAGAACGAGGGGTTATCGCTGCAAAACGAGGATTGCAAACCATTATGTCTCCAATGACAGATGGCTGCTATTTAGATTATTCTCCCATAAATGATCCAGCTGAACCTGGTCGATTAGGTCTTTGTACAGTAAAAAATTCCTACGATTATACTCCTATACCATCATCCTTCGATTCTAAGATGAGTGAAAAGGTTTTGGGTGGACAAGCAAATTTCTGGACAGAAGGAACTCCTTATTCTCGAGTAGTAGAGTATCTCTTGTTTCCTCGATTATGTGCAATATCTGAGTCTTTATGGTTACCCAGTTACCAAAAAGATTTTGCTAGTTTTGCAAAGCGTTTACCTGCTCACAAAAAGAGACTTAAGAAACTTGATATACTTTTCTATGATGGTCCTTTAGAATAAGTCTTATACAGGTATGTACACTGAAAAAACAAACTTGACAAAACTTCTTATTCGATGATACTGTTTTTTCATGGATTACACATTAAATAATAAGGGGTTTTTATTGGAAACCCCTCAGCGTAATAGAAGCTGGTATAATTACATTTCAAATGCCCAATATGGTATAAAGATTTCTCACTTAGCAGATGGCTACGCAACTACCTTGGAAGCCCCTCGAGTTGCAGTAACAAATTATGATTTTTTTGCACCTATAAAAGGTAGATACGTTTATGTATCTTCAGAGGGTGAAGTTTGGAATCCCTCCTATGCACCTTCTTGTACCGAACTTGATTCCTATAAATGCTTACATGAACCCGGAGCTACTTCCTGGATTTCTTCAAAAAAGGGTATTCAAGTTGAAAATACTGTTTTTGTTCCTCGAGAAGGGGCTTTTGAATTACAACTCCTAAAAGTTACCAACACCCAATCTAAAAAAGTTACCTGTACGGTGTTTCCTGAAATAGAGTTTTTACTGTACAACTCTTTTGGTGTTGATCAAGTGTATTATAGCTGGTATACCGATTCCCAAGTTGATGAAGATTTTACCCTATATTTTGAACGACGAGGCAGTGGAGATAATACCACAGGATTTTGTGCACCCTTAGTTATTCCTACCGGTTTTGAAACCAGTTTGAAACGATTTTATGGTGGTGGGGATTGGGCAAAACCAGATGCGGTGGTACAAAACACCGTTTCAAATGCTATGAGTGGTGGAGACCCCTATATTGCATCTTACCAATATGAATTAGAACTGCAACCAAATCAGAGTGTGGCATTAGGTTTTATTACTGGTGCTTATAATTCCAAAATCGGAAGAGATTTTGTCAAAGAAGCTAAAACTCGATTTTCTTCTGTAAAAAATATTGAAGAAGAATTACTAGCTATTAGAAAATTATGGTCAAATCGATTGGAAAGGTATCCAGCTGAAAAATTAAACACTTCTTTTTCAAGCACTTCCAGAGAACAGTTTGCAGACTGGGCCAATACTTTTATGGGTTATCAAGTGTATCAACAATCCTTAGGTATGGTTCGAGGAACTTTTAGAGGATTTCGAGATGTAGCCCAAGATGCTATGGCCTTATGTTACTATGAACCAGAAAAAGCAAAAGAATTACTTATTGATTTATGTACTCGCCAATATTCTTCCGGAAGATGTTTAAGACAATGGAATACAGAAGGTGGAGCTAATGATGAAAGAGACTTTCGAGATCTACCTTTTTGGATTTTAGGAGCACTACATACCTATCAAGAATGTACCCATGACAATTCTATTTATACTGAAACTGCAATTTGGCAAGATAGTGATACAAAAAGCACGTTATGGGAACATGGAATTAAAGGTATTGAGTATGCTTTACAATATCAAGAAGATCTCTTAATAAAAATGGGTGTTGGAGATTGGAATGATGCTTTATCTGGTCCAGGCGTAAATGGTGGAAGTGTATTCTTAAACCAAATAGCATACTGGGCTTTAAGTTTTGCCGAAGATCTTCAAAACAGCTTGGGACTGAAAGTAGAAAGCACTAGTCCTGTGTCCTATACAAATATTCCCTCAGAAAAAGAGAAACTGTATTCTGGAGTTATGAACTTTTGGAATAATCAATGGTTTGCCAGAGCTGTTACAGAAAATGGGACAGTTATAGGAGACACCGAACAGCGAAATTCTGATGGAAGGGTTTTCTTATTGCCTCAAGCTTGGTTTATTATTAGTGGTATGTATAAACATACTTCTGATTCTATTGACATTGGTACAGTGGCAATCAATACAATGTTGGAAAAATTAGAAACTGAAATTGGATTGTTAAAAGTAAATCCAGGATATAGCGTTTATACTCCTGTTACCGGAAATTTGTCTGCCCTTGCCCCTGGTATGGCAGAAAACTTTGCAATTTATAATCATGCCGCAGCCTTTTATGCACTTTTTATGTTGGATCGTAAAAAAGATGGGTGGCGCATTTTGGATAAAATTTTGCCCTTTGCAAAGGATTGGAAAAAAACAAAAGCAGAACCATATGTGTTAGTGAACTTCTATAATGGTGGATTTTATAAAGAGAAAAAAGGTGAAGGAGGAGTACCTTGGTTAACCGGGACTATTAACTGGGTTACCCTTATTCTAAACCAATTCATCATTGACGACCACAAATGAATGAAATATAATAGGTCTTCCTATTATGAACCAAGAAAAATCCAGACTAATTGCATTCTTAGGTGCATTGTGTCTTTTTTTGTCAACTATTGAATATGTGATTCCCAAACCTTTACCTTTTATGAGGTTAGGGTTAGCTAATTTACCTATCCTTATTGCTTTATACTTGTTAGATGCTAAAAGTATTTTCTTTTTAGTTCTATTAAAAGTAATTGCTCAAGGTTTTGTCACCGGTTCCTTTTTCTCTTACATTTTTCTCTTTTCTCTATTAGGTTCTTTTTCTAGTGGAATAACAATGTTTGCTTTTTCTCGCATAAGCAAAAAAAATATTTCTCCTGTAGGAATAAGTTTAGCAGGTTCTATTGCAAATAGTGGCATGCAAATATTACTTTCTAAGTATATTTTATTTGGTGAAGCAATTTCTTATGTGGCCCCAGTCTTGTTAGTAAATGGGACTATTACAGGAATATTGTTAGGGCTTGCAGGTAGCTTTTTTATGTCAAAATCTCAGTGGTTTAAGAAAGTTGAGGTATTACATGAAAATCTCTAAATGGTATGAAAATCATATTTCACCATCCCTGTTATTTTTTGCAACTATAGCTTGTCTTCCTCTTTTTCTATTTCAAAAGGAATTGCTTTTTCAATGGATTTTGGTTTTGTTTTTTTT
>CALNCH010000317.1 GCA_937875245.1 uncultured Spirochaetaceae bacterium | reverse complement strand
AAAAAGATATAAATATTAGAAAATGGGTGGGACCATGCCAGGGTTAGGGAGTAAGTTAACTAGATCTTCAGATTTGATAATAGCCATATCTGCTATTGTTGTTGTAATGATGCTAATCATACCATTACCAACTGTATTGTTAGATGTATTAATGGCACTTAATTTATTATTGGCTCTTTTTATATTGTTAATTGTTATTTACACCCCACGTGCTATTGATTTTTCATCATTTCCCTCAATATTGTTAATATCAACTGTTTTTGGGTTGGGATTAAACGTTTCTTCAACAAGATTAATTCTTTCTCAAGGCACTAAATTTGATGGAAGAATGGTAAAGGCTTTTTCTACTTTCGTAGTAGGGGCTGGTGGAACTGAAGGTCTTTTAATTGGTTTTGTTATTTTTATAATTATTATTGCAGTTCAAACCTTTGTTATTACCAAGGGTGCTTCTCGCGTTGCTGAAGTAGCGGCTCGCTTTACGCTGGATGCTATGCCTATGAAACAAGCTGCGGTAGAAGCAGAATATAATCAAGGTGCAATAACAGAAGAAGAAGCTAGAAAACGAAAAATGGAAGTACAACAGGAAGCCGACTTTTATGGAGCAATGGATGGTTCTACAAAATTTATTTCAGGAACCGTAAAAGTTGGTATTTTTATTACTGTTATAAACTTAGTAGTGGGAATTATTTTTGGAATGGTTCTTCGTAATGAAAGTTTTTCTACTGCCATAACTACCTATGCTTCCTTAACTATTGGGGATGGGTTACTTTCTCAGTTACCCTCATTGTTAGTTTCTTTTGCAACCGGTCTTATTGTTACCAGATCTGCTTCTGATGGCACCACAATGGGTACAGAAATTAAAAAACAATTTACCCAAAGTGCTTACGTTTATTATGTATCAGGTGGCACCATGATTTTAATTGGTGTGTTGCCTGGCTTTCCATGGTATGTGCTTATACCTCTTGGAGCAGCCTTACTCTTTTTTGGTAGAAAATTCCAAAAAATAGAAAAACAATCCTTTGAAACAAAAGTTCAAAAAGAAAAAGAAAAACAACAAACACAAGGCGGTTCTTCTTCTGAAATTAGTCCTGTTGTTCCTTTAGATCCTTTGTCTTTGGAATTAGGTTATGGCCTTATTCCTTTAGTTGATAAAGAAAAAGGTGCCAAATTACTAGAGCGAGTTCCTCGAATTAGAAGGGAGTCTGCACTGGATTTAGGACTTGTTGTTCCAAGAATTCGTATAATTGACAATATGAGACTAGACCCTAACGAATATTGTTTTAAAATTCGTGGTATAGAAGTAGGTTCCAGTAAAATTCGAATGGGTTATTACATGTGTATGGATACGGGTGGAGTTATTGAACCGATGAAAGGGGAATCCACAAAAGATCCTGCATTCAATTTACCCGCTATTTGGGTTTCATCAGAAGAAAAAGATCAAGCAGAAAGATCTGGTTATGTGGTAGTAGATCCGCCAACGGTAATTGCCACACATTTAACTGAGTTAATTAAAGCCCATGCTGCAGAAATATTGGGACGACAAGAAGTACAGTCTATTGTTGACACCTTGAAAAAAGATTATCCTGCGGTGGTTGAAGAAGTTACTAAAATATTTAATATGGGTGAAATACAAAAGGTTATGCAAGGTCTTCTTAGAGAACAGGTATCAATTCGCAATATGGAGATTATCTTTGAGACAATAGCTGATTTTGGTCCTGTGACAAAGAAAACTGATGTGTTAGTTGAAAAAGTGCGACAATCCTTATCCAGTCAAATTTGCTTACAATATGCAGATGAAAATAAAGTATTGCGCATTTTAACAGTAGAACAACCATTCTTACAAAAATTACTAGACAGTAAAATGGATACGGTAAAAGGACCTATTTCTGCTTTAGATCCAGTGGATCATCGTTCTTGGATATCAGCAGTAAGCAATTCTATTGCAACTGCAAATGGTAAAGGTTTTATGCCTGTTATTGTCTGTCCGGAAGAAGTTCGAAAACTGGTAAAAATAAGTACGGAACGTGAAATGCCAAATTTAGTAGTACTATCTGTACCTGAAATTTCAAATGATATTACTGTAGAAAACTTGGGAGAGATAAAAGTTGCAAGATAATTCAATGCGGAGCGATTTATTAACAGAATCAGGAAGCTCTTATGAAGAATGTATAACCAATATTCGAAGAAAATATGGTAAAGATTATGAAGTAATTCGCAAAAGAGAAGTTTCTCCTAGTGGTATACTTGGGATTTTTAAAAAACCTAGCTATGAAATAGTATATGTATTATTACCCATGGAACCCAAAAAGACTTTCACTTCCTCTTTTGAAGTAGAACAAAAACGAATTTTAGAAGATAACAAAAAAGTATTAAATCCTCAAATCAAACTTATTTTAGATGAAGTACAAGCCTTGCGGGCAGAGATGGGAGAACACACTTCTGTAAATACCTCTGTTGAACATGAATCCATATTAAAAATTGAATCTCTTTTAGAAAAAAATGAATTTAGCACAAGTTATATACGAAAAATGTCCGATAAGATACGTAGGGAGTATTCCCTTGATCGATTGGATAATTTTGAAGGAGTACAAACATCTGTAGTTGATTGGATAGGAGAATCTGTACAAATACGTAAAAAGAAGGTTGAAAAAAAACCTAGTGTTATTATTTTAGTTGGCCCTACTGGAGTAGGAAAAACAACAACGGTAGCAAAACTCGCTGCTAATTTAGTTTTTCCATCTCAGTTAAATAATCAACAACAAAAAGAAGTTAGAATAATAACAATAGACAGATATCGTATTGCGGCTAAAGAACAGATTGAAATCTATGGTAATCATATGGGTGTACCTGTTTCCAGTGCGGAGTCTGCAGAAGATTTGGAAAAACTAATGACAATGTATGGAAGCAGTGTTGACTACATTTTAATCGATACAATAGGATTCAGCCCTAAAGACTATGAGAACATTGCAAAAATGAGAAAAATTCTTGATTTGCATGGTGCTGATACTGAAGTATTTCTCACTGTTTCTGCTACAACAAAATCCAGTGATTTACGAGAAATAATGCAGCAGTATGAAATTTTCAGTTATTCATCTCTTATAGTAACAAAGCTAGACGAAACAGGATGTGTTGGTAACATAATTAGCGTTTTGTCAGAAAAAAATAAATCTGTAGCATATTTTACTACAGGACAAAAAGTTCCACGAGATTTAGAAATTGCAAATCCAATACGATTACTTACTCGATTGGATGATTTCAAAATAAATCGTGACAGAATCGAAGAAAAATTTTCTATTGAAAAGTAGGGCAAAAGAATATGGAAGATCAGGCTTCTGAATTAAAAGCAATGATGCAAAATCGACTGGAAAAGGGTTCTAAATATACTCGTGATTCAGTGATGAATGCAAACAAAACTCGGATTATTGCAGTTACTATATAAATCTGAATAAAAATCTAATTTATCTGTTAATATGGCCATTGCATATGCTAAAGCCGGAAAAAGAGTAATTCTTATAGACGGTGATTTTGGTATGGCTAACGTTAATGTTTTACTAGGTATAACTCCTAAAGCAAACTTGCTGGATGTTATCAATAAAAGACGAAGTATGTCAGAAATTCTTACAGACACTGAGTATGGTTTTCAATTTATACCTGGGGCAAATGGTTTTTCTCGTATTGCCAATTTAACAGATGCTGAAATGGAATATTTTGCCGCTGAATTTTCAACGCTATCGAGTGCGGATATTATTATTTTAGACACTGGTGCCGGTATTGCACAAAATGTTTTAGGACTTTTGGCTGCCGCCGATGAAGTATATGTTGTTACTACTCCTGAACCAACTTCAATTACAGATGCATATGGAATTATAAAAATTATTGCCACAGAAATGTTGGACAATAGACCAAATTTAAAATTGATTGTTAATAGGGTTCATTCTTCTGCTGAAGGAAAACGGGTTGCTGAACGCATTATTACCATTGTTAAACAATTCTTAAATTATCAGATTGATTATTTAGGGTTTGTATATGATGATTCAGCTGTTTCAGCTTCTGTATTACGGCAAAAACCCTTTCTTATTGCAGAACCTAATGCCAAATGTTCAATATGTGTAAAACACATTGTAGGAAGAATTGAAAAAACGCAGTTAGATACCGAAGAAGGATTTTCCCGGTTTTTTAGGAAAATGTCTGGAAAATGGTAAACTAACTTGACCTAACGCACTTTTTGTCTTAATCTGATTATATGGAGGAATTGTATGTTTAGCCTGAAATCCACTCTTATTTGTGCGGCAATAGGCTTTGTAACATCTTTTCTTTCAGGGCTGATTGGTGGGGTCAGTTTTGGTACCGTTTTTGTACGTGCAATTTTATTTGCAGCCGTAGGTGCTATTCTGGGTTCCACTTGCTATATGCTTTATCAAAAGTATTTATCTGATGAATATGATACAATGGAACCACAAAAAATCTCAAAAAAAGATATTCCTGTTGGTTCTGTAGTTGATATTAACATAGAAGATGATACTTTACCGGATGATGCATCAGCACCAGATTTTGCTGTTCGAAAGGGAGATCAGGAAGCAACAGAATCAACTAGTTCACAAAAAGAACCAAAAGAAACTGTAACACTTTCTAATAATACTTTTCAACCAAAAGAAAGTATACCTCCCCAACAGTTTCAGGGATTGTCTTTAGATAAAGTAACAACATCGAATTCTTTAGAGGAAAATTCTGTTGATTCGGTTAATGTTATTGAAGACTTAGATGAATTACCTGATATTGATAATCTGGTTCCTAAATTCAGTGCCAGTGGTTCAGAAATTATTGAAGATAGTTCTTTTGCACAGAATGGTACATCCTTGCCACCAAAAACGGTAGAGTTTAGTAAAGAAACTGATGCAAAAGAATTAGCAGAAGCAATAAGGACTGTACTTCATAAAGATGGATAAAATTACATAAAGGTGTGGGACAATGGCAACTTCTCTTTTCGAGCAAAAAACTGAAGAAGAATTATGGGTTGAATACAGAAATACAAAGTCACCTCAATTGAGAGATGCTTTTATAAGACAATATATGCCTCTTGTAAAATACGTTGCAGGAAAAATTTCGGTGGGAATGCCTGGAAGTGTTGAGTTTGATGATTTGGTAGGTTTTGGCCAATTCGGACTTTTAGATGCAATCAATAAATATGATCCAGATAAAAATGTAAAATTTAAAACTTATGCTGTTA
>CALNCH010000316.1 GCA_937875245.1 uncultured Spirochaetaceae bacterium | reverse complement strand
AACGGGAAACTGTCGGAAGCTTAAGTTGTTTGGTATGAAGCTTGATTAATTCTCTATAGGCAGTCAATTAAGACCACCTCCGGGGCTGAGGAACTGATCGTAACGGCTGATATCAACCGCTTCTACCTGGGGACCCCTGTTATCAATGGTTATGAGTTCCTTTTTATTGTTGTCCATGTAATAACCTATTATTTCTATTGAGTACTGGTTGTTCTGTCTTGCTTTTCTGATAGCCTGTATTACCTGATCAATTCCACGGTCAGCAATCAAGTGCAGCAGACGAACCATTCCTTTGTCTGGCTTTTTTAAGTGTTTGGCAAAGCTCCAGATTTCATCAGGTAAGTTAGCTTGCCGTACTGGGCGGGCATTAAAAACAGCCCCGGGTTTCTTTTCTAGCAGGGGGATGTAATGTTCTACCTGGTAAATTGTTTTATTACGGCTGTAGCAGCGCTTATGTTGAGCAATCTTTTCTCCACGGTGGTAGATCTCTACTTCGAAAGCACTTCCTTTGACGGTAACTGTATGACTAGCCCACCTAACCGGAACCGAGTATTGATTACTGTCAAAGGAGACTGTTGAGAAGTAGTTTACTTTCGGTTCTGAGATTTTTGCTGTTTCATATGGAGTTAAGGGCAGAGGGGTAAGGGCTGTCTTTTCAATGGCCAAAGATTCGTTTACTGGCATCTCCCTACCTCGAATATGCTGCTCTGCAATGTAATCCAGGCAGTATTCAAGCAAAAGTTGGTTTAGTTCATCCCAGTCGTTTACCTTCGGCATTGGCACCAGAGCATTCCGCCTTACAAGCCCAACCAGGCCTTCTACCAATCCCTTTTCATGGGCTTTACGGACATTACAGAATCTAGATTTATAGGCGTAATGGGCTCTAAATGCCAGGAATTTATCTTGTTCTCTGGCTGTTCTACCCCAACCATCTTTGACTGCTGTTTTTAAATTGTCATAGATAAGAGTTTTTGGCACTCCTCCAAAGAACTCAAAGGCCATCCTATGTCCTTCGTAAAATGCCTCTTCTCGTTGAGAGGGGTAGGCCATAACAAATGGGGCACAACTACAGCAAAGTCGAAAACATAATAGGTTTACTTTGATCTTTTTGCCGCCCATGATCACTTTTGCGGTACCCCAGTCAACCTGGGCTGCTTCTCCCGGTGCGAATGCTAGCGGTACAAAAACTTCTTTCCTCTTGGCTCTTAACTGTGACACAAGTCGGCGAACTGTAGATTCTGCACCTTGAAATCCCATTTCTTTTGTCAGGCGTTTATAAATTTTGTGTGCTGTATGCCGCTGTTTTGGGTCAGCATTTTTGTCTTCTTCCAGACAGTCATTCACAAATTGCCGCACTTCAGGTGTAATTACTCTACTGCAATCTCCGGATGGTTTTTTGCGTTCTCCTGGAATGTTTTCGCCGTAACAGTATCTTCTGACGGTATTACGAGATACTCCAAGCCTCTTTGCTATTTCTCTTTGAGACAGACCTTCCACTGCATATAGGTATCTGATATCCTTGTATTGATCCACTCTAATCACTCCTCTTACCCCCGTATCACTGTTTTCTATCAATTCAATGATACAGGGTATTTGATTGGAGTGGATCACTTTCGTTTGATCACTAGGGCTGTTTTTGGATCAGTTTCATTTTAGCGAATACACCCAGCGTGTGCAAAGACTAATTAGGCAAGCTAAGTTTCCCGTAGTAAAAACC
>CALNCH010000315.1 GCA_937875245.1 uncultured Spirochaetaceae bacterium | reverse complement strand
ATATGGGTGTTCGTATTACAATTGTATTAGATGAAAAACCCGGTCAGTTAGTTAAGATGTCATCTGCTATTGCAAATCAAGGTGGAAATATTGTTTCTCTCGTTACCTTTGAAGGGGATGATCTTTCTAAACGCCGTTGTACCTGCAAGATAACAGGATTAACCATGGAACAAGTTACTGAAGCAGTTAAAACTGCGGGAGCTCAATTAGAAGATATTCGCTAGTTTTTTTTGCGAAAAAAAGTAAGGCAATCCCTGTTTTATTTCTGATGGGTTGCCTTTTTTTGTGTTACATTATACATAATGATTTATAAACAAACCACAGATCAAGAAATTGATGCATTATTATCAAATATCTCAGAGAAATTTACTTGTTCCTTTCTTCATGAACAGTTAACAATAAAGGGTGTTGAATCCCTGTATTTTTATATCATATCAAATCCTCTAGTTCAGCAAGTTTCGGAGGACGGTTTTATCTTTCGTCCTTCTTTTTGTACTAATTATCGATTTGGAATAAAACCTACAAAAAATGAGATACTTCAGGGTACTTTCATCGTGGGCCATCGTTGTTTGCCTTTTGCTAATCCGGAAATGCTTCCTCATGAGCTTACTTTTTTTGTCAATGGGGAGAAAGTGTTACAAAAACAGATTCCTTTCAATATTGATGAGATATTAAAAGCCTATGAATTATATGGTGAAGAATATATAGCTCAATATATTTCTCTTGATCCTGCAAATGAAGATACTGATTTTGCAAAAAAAGAGTATGAATTGCCACAACGTACGGAACTTTTTTTACCTGATTTATCCTCCTATTATAAAAAATGGAAATTTAAAACAGGGGATAGACTACTTTGTAAAGTAACAGACTGGGAGCAAGGGTTCGTAGAAATTACCTATTTAGAAAATCAAAAAAAGAATCCTTTTTTAAATACAGAAGAAGATGAAAAAAGAGAAAAGTGGTTTCTATCTTTTGCAGAGGCAATTTCTATGGTTTTTGAAGAAAAGGGTCCCTGTAGTGCCATTGAAGAACAATTATTATATGCTTTTATTTATAAAAAAGAATTGCTAGATATAGATGAATGTGGTTCGGTAGAAGAGTATTTAGAGCAAACAAAAACAATTTGTATAAAAGAATATGGTGTTGAAAGCCGATTGTGGCGTATTAATGAAGAAATTCCTATAATGGGAAGTTGGATGACAAAGTATGTTGGGGAACCAGAAGAAGAAGGAACAATAGTAAATGAACTGGGTATTCCAGGTTCAGATTTAATACTTGATGCTTTTATACTTGATGCTTTTTATCAAAAAAAAGATGATATGAAAGAGATTTATTCAAATATAATACCTGAAAATACTGTTATGGATAAATGGCAATCAAGTTTGCTTTTATTGCATATCCATAAGCGGTATGCTATAATCGCCAAAGACTATAATTGGTTTGCAGATTTCGAAGTGGGTCGTATTCGTCACATTGCTTTAGATTTGTACAAAAAATTGGTGAGTTTGATTTATGAACTTGATGGATGTAAAATCCCTTTAGAACAATCATTAGTTGTTTTATCTCAATTGTATGGACATACATATCATTTAATAGAGGCTTTGTTATATCAAATAAACGTAAAAGATAAAGATATTTCTGCTGCTGACTTATCTTTAGACGGTATGAAAATGAGTTTTGAAGATGTACATGATGACTTGTACTGTGTTATTAATAAACATAGGAAAGATGGATTCTCCATACTAGGAGGGGAGTAAAATGAACCAAGAAAATCTGGAACAGAATG
>CALNCH010000314.1 GCA_937875245.1 uncultured Spirochaetaceae bacterium | reverse complement strand
GTAGAAATGGTTATTACCTGCCAAGGAATCCATTTTTTACTGTTTTCCATAGCTTTTTTTACTGCAATTTCTAGTCCACCACAACAAGGAACTTCCATTCTAACAAGGGTAAGACTTTTGATATCATTGTTAATCAAAATTTCAGTTAGTTTTTCTGAATAGTCTACTGCGTCTAATTTTGGACATCCTACCAGTGTTACTCTATTTGCAATAAAATCAGCGTGAAAATTGCGGTACGCATAGGCTGAACAAGTAGCGGCTACTAAAAGATTAGCTTTGTCAAAGTATGGTGCTTTCACCGGTACTAATTTAATTTGTACAGGCCATTGGCTAAGCATACTTTCTTGACTTTCACTATCCTTTATTTTTAAGAGAGGAAGGCTTTCCTTCTTTTCTCTAACCAAACTTCGAGCTTGTGTACCAGGACAGCCACAGGGTAAATCCTTTTTCTGTTTATTTTCTAAAACAGCTTCTTCATTATATGCGGCGGCTTCTCGTTCCACAAAGGTTATGGCATTTGTAGGACAAGCTGGTAAACAATCACCAAGACCATCACAATAATCGTCCCGTAAAAGTTTGGCCTTCCCATCAACCATTCCGATAGCACCTTCATGACAAGCCTCTGCACAAGCTCCACAACCATTACATTTTTCTTCGTCAATGGTAATAATTTTTCGTATCATACTATTCCTCTAAGATTTATTTGCTTAATATTTTTTCCAAATCTGCTTCTGGAGTAGTAGTAGGTCCGATGTTGTATTTTTCTACTAACAGTGAAAGCACGTTTGGAGAAATAAAAGCTGGAAGAGTAGGTCCCAGTAAAATATTGGTAATACCTAGGTGTAATAAAGTAAGTAAAATACAAACTGCTTTTTGTTCATACCAAGATAAAACCATGCTTAAAGGCAACTCATTTACAGAACAGTTAAAGGCATTGGCTAAGGCTAGAGCAACTTGAATAGCACCGTAGGCATCGTTACATTGACCCATATCCAAAAGACGAGGAATACCAGCTGTAGTTCCAAGATCTAAGTCATTAAATCTAAATTTACCACAAGCTAAAGTTAAAATAATTGAGTCTTTTGGTGCTTTTTCTACAAATTGTGTAAAATAATTGCGACCAGGTTTTGCTCCATCACATCCTCCAACTAAGAAAAAGTGGGAAATCTTTCCTTCTTTTACACCTTCTACTACCTTATCTGCAATACTTAAAATAGTGTTATGACCAAATCCTGTAGTAACAGTGGTTCCACCATTTATTCCTGTTCCTTGTTTGTCTTCTGCATATCCACCTAATTCTAACGCTTTTTGAATTACAGGACTAAAGTCTTTAATTCCTTTTGCATCAGCTTCTATATGAGTCATGTTTGGATACGAAACAACTTCTGTAGTAAAAACTCTGTCATCATAACTAGGTTTTACAGGCATTAAACAGTTAGTAGTAAATAGGAAGGCTCCAGGAACTGCATCAAATTCTTTTTGTTGATTTTGCCAAGCTGTACCAAAATTACCTTTTAGATGGGGATATTTATGGAGTTCTGGGTAACCATGAGCAGGTAGCATTTCGCCATGTGTATAAATAGAAACACCAGTGTTTTTTGTTTGTTCCAAAAGTTGTTTTAAGTCAAACAAGTCGTGGCCAGTAACAACAATGAAAGGACCTTTTTCAATTTTCAAGCTTACTTGGGTTGGCTGAGGATTACCATAGGTTTCGGTATTTGCTTTATCCAGTAATGCCATACAAGACAGGTTAATTTTTCCTGTTTCCATTACCAAGGGAAGTAAGGCAGAAGAATCTAATGGTTCACCTATTGCATTAAGGGCTTTATAAAAGAAATTAAGGACTGATGAGTCTGTGTAACCAAGTAAATATGCATGGTAAGCATATGCAGCCATTCCTCTAAGACCAAAAAGAATTAAAGATTTTAAAGATTTTACATCTTCTGTAGCTGTCCAAACTTTTTCCATGTTGTAGTTAAGATCTTGGTTATTCATAATAGTACAACCATCTAAACTATCCCGAAGTTTTTTCTGGGTTTCTTTTGTTTCATTCACCAAATCAGCAACCGTATTTTTGTTAAAATTGACATTGGTTATGGTAGTAAATAATCCTTTTAATACTAACAAATCAGCTTCCTGTAAAAGTTCACTTCGTTTAGCATTTTCTGGAATTCCTGTTTCTATGGCAATTTTAGCAAGACCAATTAATGCTCCTGTTAACTCATCTTGTTCATTTGCAACTTCATAGGATTTTCCACAAACACCTGCGTTTCCCATACATCCTTTTCCACCAGCGGTTTGTTCGCATTGAAAACAAAACATTTTAGATTCCATACTTTCCTCCAAAAAAAATTGTCTTACAGGTTATTACTAACCTTCTTAAGTATACGCTTATCATTGACATTCTGGTAAGAGTGTACTACCCTTAGAAAGAGGAGTATGTTGTAAAAACAACGAAAAACAAATGAGAGAATGTATTCCCCTTTTACAGAAAAACAGCTTATTTAAAGATTCTACTCCTGATGAAATAGAGCACATGTTAAACTGTTTACAGGCTAAAACCAAGAGTTTTACTAAAGGTACCTATGTGTATAATGTAAATGAAAAAACTACAAACTTTGGTATTGTTCTTTCTGGTTCCGTGATTATTGAAAAGCAAGATTATTGGGGAAATACCAATATTATTAACCATATTGGTGCTCCAGATTTATTTGGTGAATCCTTGGCATTAGGAAATAATCCTTTTGGAATGGGGATACAAGTTCTTACACGAGAAAAAACCGAAATTTTGTTTATGGATATTCAAAAACTGTTAACACCTTGCAAATCTATTTGTAGCTTTCATACCAAAATTATTCAGAATTTGGTTCAATCCTTAGCAAATAAAAACCGGTTTTTAAACGAGAAAATTCAGTTGGTATCAAGGCGTACCACCAAAGATAAAATACTTTCTTATTTATCCGAAGAAAGTATGAAGTCACGAGACTCAATATTTAGTATCCCCTTTAACCGGCAAGAATTAGCTGACTATTTAGGTGTTGATAGAAGTGCTTTAAGTGCTACATTAAGTGCCTTAAAAGAGGAAGGCTTTTTGGACTTTTATAAAAATCATTTTCGGTTGCTGAAAAAAACACAGAATTAAGAAAGTAAAAAAAGATGCCTGTTTAATTACATTCCTTGGAGGAATTTTTATTTTGATGACTATTACGGGAAAGTATGGGGACACCGTTCTCTGTGTCCCTGCTTTCAAACGACAATTATCTCTTTTTGATCTGCCATCTATTTTAAATCTCCAACAAGTTGTTATGGACACTTTGCCTAACAAAAAATGGTTTGCAGGGGCCGATGAAAAATATTTTCGTACTTTATTGTCTCAACCAGAATGTTATAGTTCCGGCTATTTTGTACGCATTCCCTTAGAAAATAATAAAAATGAAATTAAATTAGTATCTTTTGCTTTTGCCCTTTGCTGGAAAGAAGATACAGAAAATTATGGATTTGATTTAAACCTACCTCCAGAAGATTCGTTATTAACTTTTAATTTTGAAGCCTTTATGGTACACCCTGATTGGAGAGGGAACGGATTACAAGCCTTACATATTGAAGAATGTATAAAGGCTGCCAAAAAAAAAGGCATGAAATATGGGGCTGCCACTGTAGCACCTGATAATCCTTATAGTATGAAAAACTTTTTAACTGCAGGATTTCGTGAATACTGTCAAAAAGAAAAATATGGGGGATTTTTAAGAAGTATACTTTGTATTGACTTACAACCCAAAGTATCTTTTTCAGAAAAATACACCCCTTTTACTTCTCCTTTTCCAACAGAACCTGCCACCTCTATTTGTAAAAAACTTATGGAACATTTTGAGGAATCAGGTTCTATTTGTGATAATCCAGATAAAGAAGATAAGTCAGAATTTTATTCCACCTCTCCTTTGTTTAAAAATAATCACGGACATATGTTTGGAGTTCTAGTCTGTAAAAAAGCAGAGTCTAATGAACCCGTAATATTAAAGGCTTTTTCTGGTCAATATTTTGGAAGTTGGTGTGTTCCAGGTTGGGTTCCCCCTGCCATGGATGTTACTGCTTTTGATGCAGAAGTTTTGAATACAGATTACAGAATAAAAGAGTTAACCCGACAAATAGAAGAATTAGAACTACTACCAGAAAATTCGGATGGAAAAGAAAGTCTTGCTACGTTAAAAAAAGAGAGACGACAACTTACTCATGATTCTCTTAAACGCATTTATGCCATGTATCGTTTTTATTCCATCGATGGCACTCTTTTTACCTTTGGAAACAGCCACCCTGCAACGGGAACCGGAGATTGTTGTGCTCCAAAATTGCTTAGTTATGCCTATGAA
>CALNCH010000313.1 GCA_937875245.1 uncultured Spirochaetaceae bacterium | reverse complement strand
AAATCTGCTGGTTCTATCAAATGTCGTCCCGCTAACATGATTACCTCTTTTTTTTATTTAAACTGATAAAGAATAACACATACAATGTAAAATAACAATAAAACGAAAAGGCTCTTTACTTGAAATATTCTTAAAAAAAAAAGTATAATGAAAAATATGAAAGTAATGGTTATCGGATCAGGCGGCCGCGAACACGCCATCAGTTGGAAACTTGCACAAAGTTCAAAAGTTGACGAAATTATTTGCGTTCCCGGAAACGGTGGAACTTTTAATGAAACAAAATGTAGAAATATTGAACCCTCTGAATGTGATTACACTACAGATGTAAAAGGTATTGATTCTTATGTACAGATAGCCGTCTATGAACAAGTTGATTTTGTTATAGTGGGTCCAGAAGATCCTTTATCAGAGGGAATTGCAGATCAGTTGTGGAAATGTGGTATACCAACGGTTGGCCCAAAATCAGCAGGGGCCTCATTGGAAGCCAGTAAAGACGTAGCAAAACAATTTATGCAACAACACAATGTAGCCTGTGCCTTTAGTAAAACAGTAACCGATATTGAGGAAGCTCATGGATACATCGAAGAAAAAGGTGCTCCTATAGTTGTTAAAGCAGACGGATTAGCAGCAGGAAAGGGTGTTGTGGTTGCAGCCACAAAAGAAGATGCTCACAAAGCTATAGATGATTTTATGGCAAATAAAACCTTAGGGGATGCAGGAGCTAAAGTTGTTCTTGAAGAATACTTACAAGGGGTAGAAATTTCTGTTCTGGCAGCTGTTTCTGTAACCAAGGAAAGCGCCTCTTCTGGTAAAGCTACTATTTTACCTTTTACCACAGCACGAGATCACAAACGACTACTGGATGGTGCAAAAGGGCCTAACACAGGTGGTATGGGAGCTATTGCTCCAGTACAGGATGTTTCTCCGGAACAATGGAACCAATTCATGGAAACTTGCTTGAACCCTACTCTTCAGGGAATGATTGCAGAAAAAATGGATTACCGTGGTTTTATTTTCTTTGGAGTAATGCTTACAAAAGAAGGTCCAAAACTTCTTGAATATAACGTTCGCTTAGGGGATCCAGAAACTCAGGCTGTATTACCTTTAATGGATTTTGATTTTGCAGATCTCTGTGTTGCTATTTTAGATTTAGATAACAATGGTAGTCTTGCAGATTTTACTTGTTCTTGGAAAAAGGGATTTATATGTGCTCCCGTAGTTGTATCAAGTGGATATCCTGCAGCCTATAAAAAAGGATACCCCATTTCTTTAGACACAAACATTATTAATAAAAATGGTGCAACCATCTTTATTGCCGGCGGAATTCAAAAAGATTCAAATTTAGTCACTAGTGGTGGACGGGTATTAGCTTGTTCTGCTTATGGTGATACCTTCGAAGAAGCATGGAAAAATTCCTATGGAGCACTTGAGGGAGTTCATTTTACCGACCTGTTTTACCGAAAAGATATTGGGCTACCTGGAGCTGCTGAATCAGGCTCTTTATAAAATCTTATGATACAAAAAAATAGATCGTCATTTTTTTGGAAACTTTTGTGGTCCTTCCTGTTTGTAGGATTAATGCCTACCTTAATAATTTCTGTTGTTACGGTAAGCCAAACAACTCGATTTATCGACAATACCTACAAACAGGGAGTTAAAAAAGCGGTAGAAGCGGCAGAAGGTTTCAGCAGATATTTGTTATCAGAAGCAGAAAGATTATCGACAATAATGTCTCTTTCTCCTAATATCACAAATTTTATGGGAACCCCAACTGGAGAAACAGAAAATCTTCAACAAATTAGTTCTTTCATCAAAGATAGTAACAATGGTGATTATTATACTATTTCTTTAGTTCCTTTAAATGGAAAAATCCCTGTTATTTGTACAAAATCTTTTTCTGCGTATCAGAATAGAAAAAGTGTAATAATAAAACCTCATTTGGATAAAATGTATGAAAAATGGTCTTTAGTTCCTAGTTTGGCTGTAGCTACAAATCAAAATGGATACACCTTTACTGAACCGGTAGGTAAAACTAAGTCTTGCTTGTCTTAACTCTGATATCATCATTTCTATAGGAATGCCTGTTTACTACGAAGAAAAATTATGTGGCTTTGTTATTACAGATATTACTCGAAAAGCTTTTTCAGATTTCTTGGGGTTAAACATCAGTAGGATGGGAACTTTAAACGCCTTATTTTTACTTGATTCTAATGATTGTATTATTTACAGTTTGGTTGATTCTGGGAAAGAGGGTTCCTTTATAAAGGATATCGATGTAGATAAAACCCAATATATTTCTACAACTCGTTTTTTATCCAGCACTTTAAGTTTATACGGAACCTATCCTATAAGTATTTCAGAAGAATTTTCTTCAAAACTAACTTCACTCATTCTTTCAATCGCATTATTAACTATTCTTTTTGCTTTAAGTTGTACCCTTGTATTTACTCGTTTAATTTCATCTCCTGTTGCTTGTTTAACTTCTGCCATGAGACAAGTTGAATCTGGAAATTTACAAATACGATGTCAAATTCCTTCTCGTGTCCACCAAAATAAATTTGTTCAAGATGATTTATTCTTTTTAATGTCACGGTTTAATATTATGTTGGATCGAATTGAAGTTTTAATGAATCAGGCTGTTCTTAAAGAAAAGCACTTGCGCAGTGCAGAAGTACAAGCCCTTCAATCTCAAATAAATCCTCATTTTCTTTATAATACTTTAAGTTCTATTCGTTCTATGGCCAAATTGCAAGGGGCAGATAATGTAGCTGAAATGGTTACCACACTAGCTCGGATTCTTAGAGAAGGAATTTGTGCAGGAGAAGATATGAGTACCATTGGTGCTTCCATGAAACTGGCAGAAGATTATTTTACTATCGAATCTTTTCGCTGGGAGGGTCGCTTTACCTTAATAAATAATATAGATCCAGCCCTATATGCACTCCCTATTCCAAAATTAGTAATTCAACCTATAATTGAAAATGCCTTAGTTCATGGGTTAGAGCAAAAATCTGGACCAGGAACCCTTACCATCGAAGGACAGCTAGAGGGAACAGAAATAGTTTTACGGGTAATAGATGATGGGTATGGAATGTCTCAAGAAACGCTAGAACGTATACAAGAACGCTTAGAACAAGGTACAAGTGATATAGAACATGTAACAATTTCAAGTTCAAACACAACTACATCTTCTGGTATCGCTTTAATAAATACTCACCGGAGGCTACGATTATTGTATGGAAAAAATTCCGGACTAGAGATTTATACCTGGCCGGGAGAGGGTACTTGTGTTGAAATCAGATACACCCTTGAGAGGATTGAATAATGCTTAAAGTAATTGTATTAGAAGATGAACCTAATTTACGAAAAGAAATGGTTTTATTTACACCTTGGCAAGAACTAGGACTTTTACTGGCTGGAGAAGGAGAAAATGGGAAGGAAGGGCTTGCCCTAATTCATAAATATAATCCTGATATTGTACTCACAGATATTCGAATGCCTGAAATGGATGGCCTCCAGATGATAGAAAAAGTACAAGAAACTATGGAATCTGAACCACAATGGATAATAGTTTCCGGATACACAGAGTTTGAATATGCCCGGAAGGCCATGCAACTTGGGGTACAAGAATACTTGTTAAAACCAGTAGAAACTGAAGCTCTCTATGAAGCATTAACAAAGGCAAAAGAAGCAGTATATGCAAAAAATCAACAAAACAAACTAAATAAAATTGTGGATAGTGATAATGAGCAGGCTTTAGCTTTTTTTAGAACCTATGGAACTAATCAACAAGGGAAAAAAACTGTTGATTACGTTCAAAAAGCAGTAGAAATTATTCAAGATAGATATATACAAGGCATTACCATTGAAGAAACCGCAGACAACCTAAGAATATCTGCGGGGTATTTAAGTCGTTTATTCAGACAAGAAACTGGTTATACTTTTGTTGATTATTTGATGTATACCAGAGTTACAGAAGCCGCAAAATTGTTAAAGAAATCAGATTCAAAAATCTATGAAGTTGCAGATATGGTAGGATACACAGACCCCCGTTACTTTAGCCAGATTTTTAAGCGAGTAACAGGGCTTACCCCTCGAGAGTTCAAAGATGGTAATAAATAATTACTCCTGAATATCTTTTAGTACTGTATTATTAGAGTCAGAGTCCTTCGGCAAAGTTATTTCCTGACCAAAAGTTAATCGTTCAAAGTCATAAACAGTAAGCGGTTTTGCAAAAACATATCCCTGAACCAAGTCACATTTAACATCCCGTAAAAAGTTTACTTGGGCTATACTCTCAACACCTTCAGAAACGGTTTTCATATTTAATTTCTTTGCTAATTCTATTACAGACTCAATAACTAGCCGTCCACGCTCAGTCGCTCTTGAATTTTGAAAGTCAAAAAAACCTTTGTCCAATTTTAGAACATCAACGGGAACATCTTTTAACATATTAAGAGAGGAATATCCAGAACCAAAATCGTCCAAAGAGCAACTAAACCCTAAACGATGAATATCTTCGATAACGTGCAAAAATTGTTCCATATTTTCGAAAGCAACAGTCTCAGTTAATTCAAGCTCAATAAGATTACTTGGTACTTCATATTTTCTTCGTATTTCATTGAAAAGATCTAAAAAAGTAGTACTATGCAAATAAGATCGAGATAAGTTAACAGATATTGGTATAGGAATAAATTCCGCATCTATCCAACTTCTGATCTTTTTACAAACTTCTGTAAAAACAAACATATCAATTTTCAGAATAAAACCATTACGTTCAAACAAAGGAATAAAATCACCAGGAGGAATTATTCCCCTAACGGGATCATTCCATCGAATCAAGGCTTCTGCTCCTACAACTCTATTTTCAGTCAATTCAAATTTTGGTTGAAAATAAACTTCAAACTCATTGTTTTTAAGAGCATCTTCCATTCTATTTTCAAACTCTTTATTTCTAACCATTTCTAATCGGTCAATATCTTGAAAAAAAGCAATATGAACATTGCCTACCTGTATTCTTTTAGATTTTTTATATGCAACCTGAGCTCTATCTTGAATAGTAATCCAATCTAAATTTCTATCAGTAATCTGATATACACCACAAGAAAAAGAAAGATAATACTTATCAATACTTTCCTTATTAAAGGAGTTTATATCATCTGCTATCTCTTGTAATCGAGTTATCAAAATATCAGGCGGAGCCGCTCTCAGTAATATAGAAAAATTATCTGAAGAACATCGAGCTGCAATTTCATCATCCATTAATCGAGCTTGAATTGTGTTATATACATAACGTAACAACTTATCTCCATGGGATCGTCCAAAAGATTCGTTTAATAATTTAAAGTTTTCAATATCAAAGGCGACAAAGGAATAAGTATCTCCGGGAGAATCGGATACTTTTTTACTCAGGGTTTGTTCAAGCCAGTAAAGATTTCCACCCTTTGTAACAGGATCTATAAAAGCAATTTCTGCTAATATTTTTCTTTTCTTTTCACTGTAAAAGAAAAAAATCACAAAAAATACAATGAATAGACTTGCTGTAAAAAAGGCAGTAAAAGTAACTATTTTTCTATAAAAAACAGTTTTTGCCTTAACAGAGGAAGTTGATAATATGGAAAATAAGGTCCAATTTTTATTTGGTAATTTATTATAAGATATGATAACTGGATTTTTTTCCCCATAAATAAAGGAACCTGCAACATTTTCTGTTAAAAGTTGTTGTAGTTCATTTCCAAAATTGCTTGTGCCTAAAACAATATCAAATAACTTATTTATGGTACCCGCTTTTTCCCAATCTCCAGACTCTGATAATACTACCCCATTACGGTCTACTAATCGACAAAGACCTTCCTCTCCTAAAAAATCAATATCCATAATTTCTTTTACACGGGATAAATCTTGAGCCGCAGATAAGACAGCCACTATTTTACCTTTTTGATAGATAGGAGTACTGTAAACTATAGCGTCACTTTCCGAAAACACAGAAACGAGTACATTAGAAATAACAGTATTTCCATAAAAAAAGGATGATACAAAATAATCTCTTGTCCCTAAATTACTTTCTTTACCATCTGAAGACTTTGCATATCCATTTGGTAAAATAATACTGAGACGCTCCACACCGATTGTTGCAGCTTCTTTTTTTAGCAAAGCTAAGGTATGGCTACCATGTAAATCTTCTTCGTGTTCCAGAACACTTGCAATCAATTCCAAGGAGTGTGTGTAATACTCAACTTTCGTTCCTATTATCTTTGCCACATAGGAACTCCTTTCTGTGAGATTCCTTGTCATTTCTTTGTTCAAATTATCATTTATTTTATGTATATATAAAGTACAGACAAAAATTACAAAACAAACAACACACATTATTGTCAAAAAAAAGAAAATCCTACTTCGTTTTGACCTAGTTTTAATAAAAGTGTGTTCATTCATATAGAACTCCTTACATATCAATTCTATCATGCCAAGCCTTATTTCTCAACAAAAAAGGCGAGGTACTTCAGAGGTACATCGCCTTTTCCTAACTATTATTTTTTACAGTGCTTTATTATTTTCTTTATTATTGCTATTTCTTATTTCATACCGTCGTATTTTTCCACTACTAGTCTTGGGTAACTCCGCTACAAACTCAATTAAACGAGGATATTTATAGTGGGCAGCTTGTTTTTTTGCAAATAACTGAATATCTCGGGCTAATGACAGAGAGGGATCAAAACCTTCTCTCACCACAATACTGGCTTTTACTATTTGATTCCGTTTCTCATCGGCAACGCCGGTTACCGCACACTCAAAAACAGCTGGATGACATAACAAAACACTCTCTACTTCAAAGGGGCTTATACGATATCCAGAGCTTTTAATCATATCATCTGTTCTTCCTGAAAACCAAAGATACCCTTCTGCATCTCTAGAAGCAGAATCACCGGTGTGATATATAGATCCCTGAAAAGCTTCTCCCGTTTTGTCTGGATTTAAATAATATCCACTAAATATACCAAAGGGTCGTTTTTTATCTAAGCGAAGAATAATCTCTCCCACTTCCCCAAGACTGCAAGAGTTTCCCTCTGAATCGATAATATCAATATCGTATCCTGGAGCAGCTGTTCCCATAGAACCTGGCTTTACTATCATTCCTGGAAAAGTTCCCACCGTTAATGTCAGTTCAGTTTGTCCATATCCCTCTCTCATTTGTAATCCTGTTTTCTCTAAAAACTTGTCATACATTTCAGGAGTTAATGCTTCGCCGGCTGTAGTGCATTGTTCCAGTGCAGATAAATCATAGTTTTCAAAATTTTCTCGTAATAAATAGCGATACACTGTAGGAGGAGCACAAAAGGAAGTAATTTTAAATGCTGCTATTTTTTCTAATACTTTTTTAGGATTAAAACTTTCCATGTCGTATACAAAAACAGCACATCCACAAAGCCATTGTCCATAGAGTTTTCCCCACAAGGCCT
>CALNCH010000312.1 GCA_937875245.1 uncultured Spirochaetaceae bacterium | reverse complement strand
ACGTTACCAAAGCCCTGCACAATATATTTTTTACCTTCAAGGGTTGTGCCTTTTACTTTAGCCCAAGACTCAAGTGTTACTACTACACCAAAACCTGTAGAGGCTAACCCAGGATCAATTCCTAAAACTCGACGAACTTTTTTTGTAGGAATTTTTGTGTCAGTGGGAACTGTTCCAGGAAAAGAAGTAAATGATGAGGTGAACATAGGCAAATAATAACAGTTTTAAAATAAAAAAGCCACAGTATTATAACTGCGGCTTTTCTGTTAGAAAAAGACTAATTAGCCTTCGAATCCTTCTGGGAATTCGCAGTTGCTATATACGTTTTGAACATCATCATCTTCTTCAAGTTTGTCGATAAGTTTCTGAACTTTAGCTGCTATGTCCATATCAACTGCTGAATACATGTCTGGAACCATGGCTACTTCAGCAGATACTGATTCATAACCTTTGTTCTGTAATGCTTCAAGAACAGTTTCAAACTCGGATGGATCAGTAGTTACTGTGATTACACCATCTTCTGAAGAAATGTCTTCTGCACCAGCTTCTAGACCTGCTTCCATAATTTCATCTTCGTTAATAACTTCTGCATCGTATTCGATTACACCTTTTCGGTTAAACATATAAGCTACAGAACCTGTTGCTCCTAAGTTTCCACCTGTTTTTCCGAAAATATTTCGTACGTTAGCTGCAGCACGATTATTGTTATCTGTTAAAACTTCAACAAGAATTGCAACTCCGCCTGGTCCATAACCTTCGTATAATTTTTCTTCGAAAACTGCTCCACCTAACTCACCAGTACCTTTTTTGATAGCACGTTCAATGTTATCTTTAGGCATGTTTGCTGCACGAGCTTTAAGAATCGCTGTACGTAGACGAGGATTTGAGTTTGAATCTCCTCCGCCCATACGAGCTGCAATTGAAATTTCTTTAATGAATTTGGTGAATAACTGACCACGTTTTGCGTCGGCTGCACCTTTTGCGTGTTTAATGGTCGCCCATTTACTATGTCCTGACATCGGAACTCCTTCCTAAAAAATATTACCAAATACAAAAAAAGAATGTCAATGCGATAAAACCTGAAGAAAACCAGTGTTGCTGAAAAAACACTTTTCTTTTATAGTAAAGACACTATGAATCCTGTTTATGTTATTGCTGAAATTGGTACCGCCCATTCTGGATCTTTTGAAAAAGCAAAACAATTAGTATTAGCGGCATCATCAAGTGGTGCAGATTGTATAAAATTCCAATGGGTATATGCTGACGAGATTCTCCATCCAAAAACGGGTATGGTTCAACTACCTACAGGTAATATTCCCCTATATCAGCGTTTTAAACAATTAGAGGTTTCCTCTATTTTTTTTGAAGATGCAATGAATTTTGTTCACTCTTTGAACAAAGATTTTATGTGCTCTCCTTTTGGAATACGAAGTTTAGAAGAATTATTTGCCCTTAAACCAGATTTTATTAAAATTGCCTCTCCTGAATTAAATCATTTTCCCCTCCTTCACCGTTTGCTAGAACTAGAAAAAGAATTCAGTATCCAAAATGAAAATCACTTTATTCCTGTAGTTCTTTCTTCTGGGGTATCCACTCTGGAAGATATTTCTAAAGCAATTACTCTTTTAGAGCCTTTAAAAAAAGGAACTTCTCTAAAAGGACAGCCAGCATTATCTCTGTTACACTGTATCACTAGTTATCCAGCCCCTTCTGAAGAATACAATGTTTCTGTTTTAAAATTTTTATCAAAACAATTTGCTATACCAGTTGGAATAAGTGATCACTCATTAAATCCCTTAGAAGTTCCCCTTATAAGCGCTACCCAAGGTGGAACTCTCATTGAAAAACATATTACTCTTAGTAGACAAACAGAAGGATTAGATGATCCTGTAGCTTTAGAACCTAGCGATTTTGCACTGATGACAAAATGGTTACATAAATTGACTAAAATGACAGAAGAAGAAGGGTATGAACAGTGCATTTCTCTTTTTGGAAAAGAAAAAACTCTAGCAATTTGTGGTAATGGGATAAAAGATTTAGCCCCTTCTGAAAAAGCAAATTATACCAGAACTAATCGTTCTATTCATTACATGAAAGATATGAAAAAAGGTGATGTGTTAACACAAGAAGACATAAAGGTATTACGAACAGAAAAAATACTAAGTCCTGGTATTTCACCTGAACATTATGAATCGGTTATAGGGAAAGTACTACGAAAAAATGTTGAGGAGGGACAGGGATTACAATGGGAAGATTTACTTTCCTAGTACCTATTGAATTAGTATTTCAGCAACTCTTTTTAAGCCTTTTAGCGTTAACTGCTTATCCACATTCTCTAGCACATCTGTAATGGGTTTTAAAACACTATTTAAACCCCCAGTTGCTATAACATGAATCTCTTCCGCTTTACAACCTGTTTTTTTTGCTAAATCTTTTCGTATTTGAGAAATAAGGGATTCCACTAAACCCTTGTATCCCAAAACAATACCTGCTTGAATTGAATGTATTGTATTTGTACCCAGACTGTCCGGAGGGGCTTCTAGAGGAACAGAGGGTAATTGTGCAGTATTACTAAATAAGGAATGTAATGCGGTCCCCAATCCTGGAGTAATAGCAACACCTTGTATGTTACCCTTTTTATCAATTGCGGTAAAAGTTAATGCTGTTCCAAAATCAACAACAATAACAGAACTTTTATAACGCTGATAAGCTTCTACTGCGTTACAAACTAAATCAGTTCCAATTTCATGAATAGCTGATTCTGGAATAGTAATTGGAAGCTTATTATACATAGAAGGTCCCATTAATAATGGTTTTTTACCGGTAATCCGTTCACACAATTTTACAAAGGGACCAATTAACAGGGGAACAACAGAACTCAGAATTGCGGAATCCACTGCCCTTTGTGTTATCCCTGAATCTCTAAATAATGACAACAAAACAGAACTATATTCATCTGCGGTTCTCTTTATATCTGAGTACATTCGCCATTCATGAACAATTTCATCTTCATGAAATAAAGCCACTACAATGTTTGTATTACCAATATCTATAGCTAAAAGCAATTGAATTTTTCTCCCTTAGTTGTTAGTATAACTCATATGGACACTCTCATACAACCCAAAGTCTTGAAAGGTTTTCGAGACTATTTACCTGAGGCTGAAATTCAGCGCTCAATTCTTATTGAAAAATTAACAAAAGCATTTCGCTCTTATGGTTTTGTTCCTATTGATACCCCGGTTTTAGAATATTCGGAAATCTTACTTCGTAAAAGTAACGGAGAAACAGAAAAGCAGGTTTTTAGATTTGAAGACAATGGGAATCGGGATGTAGCCATGCGTTTTGACCTTACTGTTCCTTTTGCCCGTTTTGTTGCAGAACATAAAGATGAATTATATTTTCCATTTAAGCGATATCATATCGCAAAGGTTTGGCGTGGTGAAAAACCTCAAGCTGGTCGATATAGAGAATTTGTTCAATGTGATTTTGATACTGTTGGTTCTGACAGTGCTACTGCTGACTTTGAAATTCTGTCTTTAATGAAATATGCTTTTTCTGTAATCGGTATAGAAGATATTACCATCAGAATGAGTCACCGAGGTATTTTTAACGCATTTTTAACTGAATTAGGCTTAAGTGATAAAAGTGAAGATATTTTACGAACAGTTGATAAATTAGCAAAA
>CALNCH010000311.1 GCA_937875245.1 uncultured Spirochaetaceae bacterium | reverse complement strand
CATGGCATACCCCATTTGCACCAATATCAAAAAAGTCTTTTACATTATTTCTTCTTGCCCAATCACGAAGAATTTTACCTTGTTCAGCAGTTTTTGAATCTTTTGCCGGAGTTACGTGATCAATAACAGCCTTAATTTTAGTAGCATCAAAAACTCTATCTTTTCCCTTCTCCATTAAATCTGCAATAGCTGTTGGAGTGGTAATTTCGTGACAAAAAACACGATCCAATTTTAAAACCCAAGTATCAGCAAAAGGCTTATCCACTGAATGAGCTTCAAAGATTTTCTCAGCAATAGTCATTCCCATAAAGAAACTCCTTAAAATATAATTAAGTTCTGAAGTATACGTTAATCTAATGATGAAAAAAAGTCAATGAGAATACTTTTTTAGTTATTAATCACATACAAATTACCCTGTTTTGTAATAAGTTGTTCTGCAATCAAGCTTTCAGCAGCTTTTTCTATTCTCTGGTATTCAATTTGTTCTGTTGTAGCAATATCGAGTAAAGATTTTTCAACATTGTTACCCGTTAATTGTCTTATAATTGCACCCCGTGCTTGTCGTAAAGATCCTTCAAACTTACTTTGTTTCGTGTAATGTGCACTTTTTCGATTCGGATTTTTTACAACTTTTTTGAGTGTGGCTCCATAATCCATAAGAGCGTAATACCAATGACGAAAATTATCCTCAGGTAAAGTCTGTTTAATAAGATTCAATAATTCTTTATCAGTAATCAGAGGAAGATTTTCAGAGGAAAGAGTACCTCCATTCATGTAAAAAAAGAAAATAAAAACGGAACGGATATTGGTTTCAATAAAAACTTCTTTTTGATTAAATGAAAAAGTGGTAACTGCACGTGCCGTATAAGGCCCAATACCTGGAAGAGAGTCTAACACTTCTGGATCAGAGGGAACTATACCTTGAAATTCTAAAACAATTTGAGTGCAAGCTTGTTGTAGAAAACGGCCTCTTCGATTATAGCCCAATCCACTCCAATGAGTTAACACATCAGATAAAGAAGCTTGAGATAATGCTTCCATAGTTGGAAAAAAATGTAACCATTCTTCATATTTTGGTACAACTCGCTCTGTCTGAGTTTGTTGCAGCATAATTTCTGAAACAAGTATTTCATAAGGATTTGTTGTTTTACGCCAAGGAAAAACTCTGGGATTTTCCTTATAATAATTCCAAATAATATTTTGAAATTCAGTTATTTTATCTTTTGATAATAAGTCCACGTTTTTCCAATTCCGTTAAAATTATGGCTTCTATTTGCTCAGGATTATTATTTGCAGAGTCAATAATAAGATCTGCAAAATCAAATTGATTGTTGTCAATTTTGTATAATTTTAAGTAGCGATATGAATCCTGTGCATCTCGCATTGAAGTAAAAGCCATAATATCTTCTAGCTTTCCCCCTTCTCTGTTTAAAATTCACTCTGCTCGTACCTTAGGGTCTGCAAATAAATATACTTTTAAATCAGCATTTTTTAGCATCCATATTGCTAAACGGGAACCGAGAACGCAAGATTGTTTTTGTGCTAATTCAACTTGACGAGTATCAACACTAATATCATAAGAATCATCAGTTTTTGCATTTTCAATTATTTGAGCTAAAGAAAGACCTGTTTCTGCTGATAAAGAACGAAAGGTGAAATTTATCATTTCTATGCCTAATTTTTCAGACAAAAGTTTGCTGACAGTAGTATTTCCACATCCACTTTTTCCAGATATAGCAACTCTAACTTCTTTTCCTTCAGGTATTATGTACATCTTATCCCCTTCTTTCAAAATCACTCTACGTTTCGAGCTTGCTCTCTAATATTTTCCAAAGCATCTTTTGCTTTAATAACATACTGGCCAACTTCAACAAATTGATTTTTTGATCCAATAGTATTTATTTCTCGATTCAATTCCTGACAGATAAAATCAATTTTTCTACCGGGAGCTGGGTTATGTTCCATTTCTTGCTTTAGAGCTTCAATATGGCTCTTTAATCGCACAACTTCCTCGTTTATAGTATATTTCATCAAAAGGGCTGCTGTCTCTGTCATGACCCGCTGTTGGTCCACTGCATCACCTAATAATTCCGTAAAACGTTTCATTAGCTGCTCTTTAAAAGCCCCTTCCATTTTAGGCATCCATTCTACAAAGAAAGCCTGTGCTTCTTGAATGGTAGTAAGCTGCTTCAATAAATCTTTTTGGAGATTATTACCTTCTCGAATTCTATCTGAGCCAAATTGTTCCATGGAATCATTAAAAACAGGTTCAATTAATGACCAGTAATATGCAGGTTCCACTTCACGAACACTATTTAAAACACCATCTTGGTTAATTATGACAGAAAGAGGAATATCCTTGGAAGTTTGACCAACAGCTTCTGCAATTTTTCCAATAGCCTCTGCATACACTTTGGCCGCTTTTACATCTGCAGATACTGATACCTTTGGCGCAAGTTCTCGTAATCGTATGGTAACATCAACTTTTCCCCGTTGAATAGCATTGCTACATTTTTCCCGAATAGTAGTTTCTAATCTACTTAAAAAAGATGGGATATTTATATTTAAATCTAAAAAACGAGAATTATAGGATTTAATTTCAACAGAAATAGTAGCTATTTCATTAGTAATTTCGTTATAAGCATAACCTGTCATACTTTTCATATTTTTCTCCAAAAAACTAGTTTTTTAAAAATACTTTTCCTAATTTCCAGTTATCTCCAGCACCCATAGTCACAAGAAGATAACCATTTTTACCTTTTGGTAAGGGCTTTTTGACCAGTTCTTTTACAATAGGCAAAGCATCCAAAATTTCCTCTGCATAATACACATTGGAACTATATTTTTGTGCTTTCTCATATAGCAATTTGCCGGTAACAGGAACATTATTCACAACACAAGAGTCAATATTTTCTCGGGCTGAAGGATATATTTTATTCAAAATGGTATAATCTGCATAAGACACACTTTCTGCAAATTCTTCTAATAATGCAGCGGTTCTAGTATAGGTATGAGACATAAAATCTACAATAATTACTCTATCTGAATAAAAATCTCGTATGCCTTCTAAGGTGGTTTTTACTGCTGTAGGATGATGACCATAATCATCTAAAACTAAAACCCCCTCTTTTTCTCCAATAACTTCACAACGACGGCGACTTCCCTTGAATGAAGCAACCCCTTTTTCTATTGCCTCTAAAACAGATTCTGGAATAGCAGAAACAGATTGGATTTGAGGAAGTGAATTATTTTCTTTGTATAATTGAATGGATAAAGCAA
>CALNCH010000310.1 GCA_937875245.1 uncultured Spirochaetaceae bacterium | reverse complement strand
GATTACTCTGTTTTAAGGCTTTAGCCAGTTTACTGGAAAGCAAGGCAACCAGAGATAGTACTACAGGAACCCACTTAACTCGAGTTGCCTTGCTTTCCAGTAAACTGGCTAAAGCCTTAAAACAGAGTAATCAGTATTGTTACGATATCTATCAATTTGCACCTATGCATGATGTGGGAAAATTAGCAGTCCCAGATGAAATTATACAAAAACCGGGAAAATTAACGGAAAAAGAATTTGAGATAATCAAAGGACACCCTCGTCTTGGACACGAAATACTCAAGGATCACAACTTAATGAAAATGGCAGATGCTATTGCCTACACTCATCATGAAAAATGGAATGGTACAGGGTATCCGAGGGGATTATCTGGGGAGAATATTCCCCTAGAAGGCAGAATTGTTTCCGTTGCCGACGTTTACGATGCACTTCGCTCCAACAGACCCTATAAAGAAGGTTTTTCTCACGAAAAGGCTGTAAACATAATTCTTGCAGAATCTGGTATTTCTTTTGATCCACAAATCATAGAGGTTTTTGATAAAGTGAATAGAGACTTAGAACAAATTTTTAACAACTTGTACAATCCTCATCATACATAAAATTTTACTCTGTAACGCTTCGTAACCATTTTTTACTTTTTAATCGAATAAAAGTAGCAATACTTTTTACAAAATCTTCTGATAGCAAACAAGCGTATACAGCCCAGGGTTCCCAGTGGAAAACAAAAGCCGCTAAAGCTCCCAGAGGAATTCCCCACCCCCACATAAAAAGGACGTCTGCTAAAGCGGCAAAAACAGTATCACCACCTGCTCTACAAACACCCACAATCATGCACATATTAAAACTTTTAAAGGGATAGGTTATTAAAAGCACATACAGCATAAAAGATGCCTGAGCGATTATAGAGGAGTCAACATTAAAAAAGAAAGGTAAACATTTAGAAAGGGGTATTAAAAGCCAACCAATACAAAGGGCCATAATTGGCATTAAAAAAGCAAACCGATTAGCATATGACAAAGCAGTTTGATTGTCCCGTTCTCCAATTTTTTTGCCAATAATTATTCCTGCCGCATTTCCTACTCCAATAAAGAAAACCCAAGTAAGTTGTGAGACTGTAGAAGTAATATTAAAAGCGGCAATAGCTTCTGTTCCAGACCGAGCTAAGATGAGACTATGGAGGGAAGCCCCTAAGCCCCAAAAAGTTTCGTTCAAAATAACAGGGAAAGCTATTCTTAAAAAGCGAGCCAATTCGTCTTTGGAAAAAGAAAGCATTTCGGAAATCTTTGCTGCAACAGGTAATTTTCGTCCATACGCAACGGC
>CALNCH010000309.1 GCA_937875245.1 uncultured Spirochaetaceae bacterium | reverse complement strand
AGGCTTGGCGTAAATTAAGGGGATCTTTTTCCGTCCTGCTTACCGGTAGAGGTTCTTTTGGTCTAAAAACAAAAGCGTTGCCCTGATTTTCGGCATTTTCCACTAAGGAAATTTGTTCATTGTACAGTACATGACGATTAGCCATTGTTTCAACAAACAAAGGATATTTTTTATACTTTATTTTGATTAAGGGTAGCATTTTGTTTGGTTTTTTTACGTAATTTTTAGGTTGAGTTAAAATAACAATATTTTTTTGGCAACCCATAGAAATGGCTTGGGATAAGGGAATGGAATCACTTACTCCCCCATCTAGTAATTTTTGGCCTTCAATATCCACAATTCGAGATACTAGAGGCATAGAGGCAGAGGCTCTAAACCATTGTAAATCTGCTTTATCCCCTTTTTCACATTTGTGATACACAGGTTTCCCGGTTTCTACATCAGTACAAGTAACATAAAATTCACAGGGATTTTTTTTAAAAACCTCGGTATTAAAAACATCTAAAGCAAAAGGTATTTTATTGTAACAGAAATCTGCTCCAAAATAATCACCTGTAAAAATTAATGAGCGAATACTTGAATACTCAGGATTCCTACAATATTTAGTGTTATATCGAATAGTTCGCCCAATTTGTTTTGATTTAAAATTACATCCAAAAATAGCTCCTGCTGAAACACCAATAATGACATCCACAGAAATATTATTTTCGCTGAGAACATCCAATACACCTGCGGTATACATTCCTCTCATACCGCCACCTTCTAAAACCATTCCAATTTTCATGAAAGATACTATAACACAAATTAAAAGTAAAAAAATGTTTTTTATATTACTACTTGACAAAAAATGTAAATGTGTCAAAATAGTCCCAGTTATTTAGACAAAATAAAAGTAAACTGAAACAAAACCTTGATTGAAATTGTCTAGATAAAATGAGGTACAAATGATTATAAAACCAATGATTAGAAGTAATATTTGTTTGAATGCCCATCCAGCAGGATGTAGAAAAGCAGTTGAAGACCAAATTATTTATACTAAAAGAAGATCTGCAGAACGAGTAAACGGAAAAATAGCAGGTGCATCTAATGAAAAAGCACCAAAAAATGTATTAGTACTTGGTTGCTCGAATGGTTATGGCTTAGCAAGTCGTATTGTTTCTGCTTTTGGTTATGGGGCCGCAACAATAGGTGTTTCTTACGAAAAACCTGGAACAGAGACAAAATATGGAACAGCAGGGTGGTATAACAACTTGGCTTTTGACTCCAATGCAAAAAAAGAAAATCTATATAGTGTAACCTTTAATGGAGATGCCTTTTCGGATGAATTAAAAAAGCAAGTAATTGATGCTGCAACAAAAGAAGGAATAAAATTTGATTTAGTAGTGTATAGTCTTGCAAGTCCGGTAAGAACAGATCCTGAAACAGGGGTTATGTACAAATCGGTATTAAAACCCTTTGGGAAACCCTTTGAAGGAACAACTATCGACCCTTTTACCGGAGAGTTAAAACAAATTGCTGCAGAACCTGCCACAGAAGATGAGGCGGCTCAGACTGTAAAAGTAATGGGTGGTGAAGACTGGCAACGCTGGATTGACCAATTAAGCTCCTCTGGTGTTTTAGCAGAAAATTGTGTCACTGTAGCTTATTCCTATATTGGACCAGAAGCAACTCAAGCCTTGTATCGTAACGGTACAATCGGAAAAGCAAAAGAAGACTTAGAAGAAACTGCTCATATTCTTACAAAAAAAATGGCATCCTTTGGTGGAAAAGCCTTCGTGTCTGTAAACAAAGGTTTGGTTACAAAATCTAGTGCCGTTATTCCAGTTATTCCTTTGTATTTAACTTGTTTATTTAAAGTAATGAAAACAAAAGGGACTCATGAAGGTTGTATTGAACAAATAAATCGTTTGTTTGACAGTCGCCTTTATACAACAAATGATATTCCTGTTGATGAAGAAAATCGTATTCGTATTGACGATTGGGAAATGGATAGTGAAGTCCAAAAAGAAGTATATGCACTTATGCCACAGGTAAACGCTGATAATGCAGCCAGTTTAGTTGATTTAGAAGGGTATCGCCATGACTTTTTGGCAACCAGCGGTTTCGATATTGAAGGTGTTGATTACAATGCAGATATTCTGCGTTTCGATACTATCTAATACATAGCTAAAAAAGGATATTCTATGAAAGACGAATTTATTTTAACCCTATTAGACAAGTTTGATTCTAGTTCTGCAGTAACCTTACACATAAAAGAAGGGGAAACAGAATTGCTCTTAAAAAAAGAAGGAGCCTATAAAGCAGAGGTACAAGTTACAGAAACACCTTCTTTTTATGCAAATCAACCTTCTTTTTCCCAGGTGGCTCAAAGTCAATCTTCTGCTCTTGCAGCACCGGAGAATACTGTAGCACCTCAAACACAAAATCAACAATCTGTTTCTTCCACTTCTGATATTGTAAAAAGTCCCTTAGTTGGTACTTTTTATCGCTCTCCTTCTCCTGATTCTCCCTCATATGTAGAAGTGGGAACAAAAGTGAAAAAAGGACAGCCTATTTGTATTTTAGAAGCCATGAAAATGATGAATACCCTAGAAGCAGAATTTGATTGTGTTATCGAGAAAATCTTAGTTGATAATGGGGATTTAGTAGAATTTGATCAACACATTTTTCAGGTTACAAAAGTATGATTAAGCGATTGTTAATTGCAAACCGTGGAGAAATTGCAGTTCGCATTATTCGAGCCTGT
>CALNCH010000308.1 GCA_937875245.1 uncultured Spirochaetaceae bacterium | reverse complement strand
ATCTATTAGGAATTATTGCTTTTTTAAACATATATATTTTTTCAGTCCTTGATATTAGTCTTTTGCTTCTTTTTGTCTGTGAATATTTACTAATATACCTTACAAGACCTGCCAAAAGAATTGTTCCTTTGTTTTTTTCCTTTATCCTCATTGTTCTACCTTATGTACCCTTATTGTATGATGTATGGACTTTAGGAACTATGCATATTATTGAAAAGTTTTTTATGACATCATTTTGGGGAAACTTACTTATTGCTTGTATTTTATTACCCTTTCAAATTATGTTTATTCGAGTATTAGTAAAGTTTGAATTGTGGGGCAAAAGACACTCTGTATCAATTCAAAAAATACTTATACAAGCGGTGGTTATTATATTTTTAATTGCATTTATCAGTATTGGTAGTCATTTTATCTCCAATCGAGTTGAAACTATAGAATCCCAAGAACTAGAATTTTTGCAAAATAATAAGAGTAGTTCTATTTCATTAAAAACTGATAGAAAAATTTTATTTGGTAGTTCCATTAACGAGATTATAATTTCCTCAAAATTACCAGTATTAAATTATCACATTACCATTACCTCAGAATCAACATTACCTATTTATGAAGCTAATTATCCTTATGACATACTTTCTACTCCTTACATTGCAGAATTTACTTTATCAGATTACCCTCCTGAACCCTTTGTTTTGGAATTTACAAAAGAGGATAAAACCTCTGCATTAGTAGAAATTACAGCACAAATCCAGTACGGAACCCAACTTGTTACTGAAACTACAAGTTACACTATTTTAGGATCCTCAAATGAGTAATCCTTGTTTTTTACACGTAGATTTAGATGCATTTTTTGCCTCCGTAGAACAATTAGACTATCCAGAATTAAAAGGTAAACCAGTAATTGTTGGAGGAAAACCTGCTGACAGGCGAGGAGTAGTTTCTACTTGTTCCTATGAAGCAAGAAAATATGGTGTTCACTCTGCTATGCCTACAGCCAAAGCCTATCAATTATGTCCTCATGGTATTTTTTTACGAGGCCGGATGGAACGCTATCATGAAAAATCCTCCGAAGTCATGGCTATTTTTTCAAGTTTTTCTCCCGACGTACAACAAATGTCTATTGATGAAGCTTTTATCGATATTACTGGAACGGAAAGACTTTTTGGTTCTCCTGAAGTTGTTGCAAAACAATTAAAAAAAACAGTCTTTGAAAAAACTGGATTAACGGTTTCTGTTGGAGTTGCCTCTAATAAATACATTGCCAAAATAGCTTCCGGTTTATCAAAACCAGATGGATTATATGTGGTTCCTTCAGGACAAGAAGAGTCCTTTATGCTTGCATTACCTTTAAGTAAGGTATGGGGTGTAGGAACAAAAACCCAAGAAAAATTGCGAAATGCTGGTTTTTTATCTGTAAAAGATGTACATAAATCTTCACTACAATTGCTGGTAAGTATTTTTGGACAGTGTACCGGAAACTTTTTATATAGTGCGGTAAGAGGACAAGAAGCTCAAGATTTTTCTGCAGCTCCGAAGTCACGCTCTATTAGTTCTGAGAGAACCTTTTCTTACGATTTAATGGATATTTATGACATAATGTTTCGTTTATTATCAGAAAATTTGAGAAGTAAAACTGTTCATGTTAAAATTCGTTATGAAGATTTTACAACAGTAAGCGTTCAAGAAACTACCAACAGCATTATTTCTACTGCAGAAGATTTATATAATCGGGTACTATCCCTTTTTCGTAAAAAATACGAAACCGGCAAGGGGATACGTTTATTGGGAGTAGGAATTCAAAATTTAGAAGAGGGAAATACTCCCAGTCAAGGGGATTTATTTGATTTTCAAGATAAGAAAACCCGGATGGTGGAAAAAACAATACTTGAAATTCAACAAAAAAATCCTAAATCAAAGGTAAAAAAAGCAAGACTTTTGGATACTAAAAAATTAGTCTTATTTCTTGCTCTCCCTTTCCTTTTCTGGGATACAAAAGCTATTAGTCAAACCTTTGTATTACCACTACCGGTAGAATCTCCAACTAGTATATATAGTTTTGGTCCTGAAGATACAGAAATTGAGTTTTTAGCGGAAGGCAGTTGGGAATCTAGTTTAACAGGAACCTTTACTATATCTGGTAATTCTGATAAAACCCTTACTTTTACCCCTAGTTTGCCTGTTTTCAAACAAAAAACTGATTTAAACCTCTGGTTTCTCTTGCTTAATCACTGGTATTTTGAAGCTTCTGTTGCCGATGATTTTGATAAAAGTACTGTAGCTGCTGGTTATTATGGAGAAAACAGTTTTAAGCATGGAAGAATAGGAAACAGATTTATCACTTTTCCAGAAATATATGGTATTTCTCATTTGGGAAAAAATATTGGCTCTGGTAGCAACCAAGCCCCAGGAATTATGGCACAATGGGAAGGAGAAACTTGGAAAGCTGATATTTTACTTCGTTACGATATGTTAGGGAATCAAGAAAAAAATTACTATGGTATGAATGAAGTAGGACAAAAAAGTATTTCATTATCAAATTGGGAACAAGGACTTTATTTTGTTCTCCCATCTGGTTTTTCAGTAAATAAGATTGAATCCCTTTTTATTGAAGATAGTAAAGGATCTTATACAGATGCTCAAGGGAGAAAATTCGCTATTCTAGCTGATGAAGAGTATATTTTACTTCCTAATCAAAATGCTATTATGCTTTCATCCTCCCGTTCTGTTACCATCCTTGCAACTTTTTTTTCGTCTGATAATGGTTATCCTGAAAAAGCTGCATTAATGAACGAATTAGGGGCCTACGATTCCTCCGATGTCACTTCTTCAGGCTTTTTAGGAGATATACAAAACTGGTTTGGCACAGATATAAACCTTGAAAAATATAGTTCTGGAGATGGAAAAGGGGAAGACTTGTTTACTACCTTGTCTAAAGACACCCCTTCTTATTTTGAGGAAGCCTTACTATTACAAGAAATGAATTATTTTTCACCCTTTGTAAATGCCTCT
>CALNCH010000307.1 GCA_937875245.1 uncultured Spirochaetaceae bacterium | reverse complement strand
AATACGATGGGCGAATTGCTCACCGGGCATAAAAATATCAAGAACTTCACCTCTTAAGGTAAATTCACCTCGTACTGTAACCCGGGGAACCCTTGTATATCCTTGAGCAGTTAAACGTTCTGCCAAAGATACAGAATCAAATGTTCCTCCTGTTTTTATTTCAAATAACAGAGAACTGATATATTCAGCAGGTGGCACTGGAATAAGAGCTGAACGCTGTGTTATAATAAAAATACGAGGTTTACGTTTTTTTGTTTGCTTATTAGTATCAGCTAATTTAGCTAACACCGAAGCTCTTTCGCCAAATACTAAAGAACCTTTTGCTACTGGGCGATAAGGAACCATTCCCCACCAAGGAAGTTGCAAAATATCAGCATAACAACTTCCATCTGGAGTTTCTAAAGCCCCTTGAATGTCTAATGTTAATTCTTGTGCATCTTTTTCATTTGGTACTATAATTACCATATCTCGGGGACTGCGAGAAAGATATTCTGCAATAAAAAACCCGGAAAGGCCCCCTTTTAACCCTTCTATTTCGCGAGGAAAGGAACAAAAAGGATCAGAAAGAGAGGTAATAACTTCTTTCATCTTTGGCCAAGAATGAATTGCATTTTTTAAATCTGTATGTGGTAAGGTATGCATAAAAAGTGTCCGATAATTAAAATAATGGAGAACCGATAGTGAAACGATTTCAGATTTATATTATAGCTTTTTTTGTTTTTTTTGCCCAGACTGTAATTGCACAAGATTACTCTAAAGCAGAAGTATCTATCAAGTTTTATGATAAAACTATGTATTATGCCGGAGATGCAGTGGAAAATCCGGTTTTAGTGCATATTACCATTGCAAATCGAGGTAACGATACTTTGCGATTCAAATTGGCGGATGATAGAGCCTTTAGTATAGATTTTAATGCTTTTACTGTAAAAAATACTAAACTGGCAACAACGTCAAAATTAACACAAAAAAGAACTACAAATCAAACAGTTTTTTTTAGAGAAATATCTTTGGAAGCTGGTGAAGAATATGCCTTTGTGGAAAATTTGAAAGATTTTTTAGTAATCGATACCCCTTCTGTTTATTACTTTGAAGTAATTTTTTATCCTGAACTATATCGGTCAAAAATAAATAAACTTACATCTAACCGTTTAAGTTTAGAAATACGTCCCTCACCAAGTATAACGGCAAGTACATTTATTCCAGTAAACGCATTAGATACAGCAATTTTACAACCGGAAGCTATTTCTCCAGATAAGGTTATAGAGCAAACAATTATAGCACGACAAAAAACACTCTGGGATCAATACTTTTTATACATGGATGTCGAAGAAATGCTTTTGCGAGATCCCCTTCGTTCTCGAAAATATAGAGTATTATCAGATAAAGAAAGAAATCAGATGATTGTTAGCTATAAAGCTGATTTAATGCAGGATAAAATAGATACAGACATTACATCTATACCAGAACGTTTTGAAATTGAAAAAACGACCTATACAAAAACTGATGGGTATGTCTCTGTTATAGAATGGTTTAAGTATGATAATTATTATGAAAAGAAACGTTTTACCTATTATGTTAGACAACGCAATGGTATTTGGCAAATCTATAATTACACAGTAGATAATTTAGGAACTGAATAATTATGAAAGCTTTAATAATTGCTGAGAATGATAGTACAATAAATTCTTTTGATGCATTTTTCAAAAAAAATGGATTTGATACTATTATTTATCGCTGGCTTTTAAAAGCATTGGACAATATTGAAGAAATATCACCTCATGTAATAGTGTTAAGTGCTGAAGATTATCCAAGACATTGGAAAACATTAGTACAATACACTCATTCTGAAGCTTGTAAATTAGATCCTGTTATTTTATTAGTTACAAATAATTTATCAGAAAAAGAAATTGAAAAAGCAGGTATTTTAGGTGTCCATGGGGTAATTACCAGTTTTAATAACACGACTGATGAAGAAAAAGTATTGAATTTATTACATTCATTTACCGATCCTATTTCGGTAAATGAGTCAAAGGTAAGTACTGATTTTATTGATGAAGAACAGGATGTAACCGATAAAGACGAAAATATTGTAACAGATGATTTTTTGATAGATTTTAGTTTTAATCATCCAAGAACCAAGGCTTTAATTACGGGTAAAGTTCTTAGATTTGATTATCCGGTTATATATTTTAAACCTAGGGATGAAGAAGCTGTAAGAGCTGTTCGTTTTGGTCAAAAATTGGAGAATTGTACTTTAAAAGAAAAAGATAAAATTACTTCTACCAATGCACAAGTCCAGGGTATTGACGACGGTATAATTGAATTCTGCTTGATTAAATGAACCAGATTTGTTATAGTTTCTGAGTTATGGAATGCCCCCGGATGGTGGAATTGGTAGACACGCTAGTTTCAGGTACTAGAGCTCGAAAGGGTATGCAAGTTCAAGTCTTGTTCCGGGGATAAAGCCATTATAAAGAACTCTTTATAATGGCTTTTTTTATTATGTATAAAAAGTTGGTATAAAATGGAAGCAAAAACCCAATCAAAAAAAGCTCGTTTTTTTTGTGAATACTGTGATACTGAAGTCCCAGAAGAAGCAAAATTTTGTCCAAAATGTGGTAAATTTTTTGCTTCTGTAAGATGCCCTGCTTGTGGATTTACAGGAGAACATTCTTTGTTCACTAACGGATGCCCTGCTTGTGGTTATGCAATGAGTGGTCCAATACCAGAAAAAAAAGAAATTAAACAAGGGGTAAAAGAGAAAAACAAATCTCTAAAAAAACATAAAAACAGTGTTTCTCCCGTAGAAAAAAAGAAAAGGCAGGGCGATGATTCCCTACCTTCATGGATATATGTTCTTAGTATTGTTTTATTAGCTATAATTTTGTATCTCGTTATAGATTTTCGCTAAATATCAATTCCAAGAAAGTGTTTTACCAGTAGACCTATCCCAAACGATACTGCCGCCACAGAAATACTGATACCTGCCATTTCAAAAAATCTTTTTCCGAAAGGCAAATCTTTGGCAACAGAAATATAATAAGTAAAGCCTAAAATAATTATTACCACAATTGCAATTAAAATAGCTAAGGCTGGTACAAATGCTTTTGCTGGTAATAATAAATAAGGTAAAACTAAACAAATTACAGTAAATAAGTACACAACCCCTGTATATAAAGATGACTTTAATGGATTAGGATGACCATCTGAGCGAGCTGATAAGTATTCGCTTGACGTCATTGATAAAGTTGCAGAAATACCGGTTATTAAGCCAGAAAGGGCTACTAAACGATTATTTTGCAATGCAAAAGTGAGACCTGCCAATGTACCCGTTAATTCTACTAACGCATCACTTAATCCTAGTACCATGGAACCAACATATTGAAGTCTTTCTTCATCTAACATATTTAACAATTCATTTTCATGGCGTTTTCCATCTTCTGCAATTTTTTCTGCTTCGGGAACTTCATCTACTATACCTTTATAAAAATCTGAGGCAGAGTCTTCCCCATTTTCCATAAGTTTGAGTGCAAATGTATAACCTAAAATTTTAGCAAGAAAAGTATAATAAAATATCTTTATTTTTTTTGGTTTTACTGTAACTCCAGTTATTTCGGACCAAACTTTTGAATGGTTTTTTTCTTCTTCAGCTATTTTTAACAAAACTGCTTTATTTTCAGAATCTTTCACTGTTTTAGCAATATTTGAATATATGTAACACTCTGTTATTTCATTAGTTTGTAGTAAAATAAGTTTCTTTTTTGTTGTATTACTCAACTTTTTTTCCATATTAGATATCCTCCAATTTTATATATAAACTCTCGTTACCCGGGGCATTATTAAGGTAGTAATTTCGTAAGGTATAGTGCCTAATGTATCAGCTAAAGTGACAGCAGTATTCATGTTTTCACCTGGACCAAAAATTGTTACTTCATCAAAAAGAGAAATAAGGTGTTTTTCAGGATTACCATCTTCCCCTATTTCAATCATACATTGGTCCATGCATATACGACCCACCACTGGATATTTTTTCCCTTTTATCGTTACAGAGAGTTTTCCAGATAAGGATCGAGAAAGTCCATCACCATATCCAATAGGAATAGTTGCTATCCACGTATCGTTTTCCGCTATCCAGGTTCTACCATATGAAATAGAAGTTCCCTTTGTAATGGGTTTTATACCAGTAATTTTTGATTCAAGCTCCATTACAGGTTGTAAATCAAAAGAAGGAAATTTTTTCTTGATTATCTGTTTTGATTCAGGGGATGGAAAATAACCATAAATTATTAATCCTGGTCTTACCATATCAAAGTGAGCCTCTGGATACAAAAGAGTACCTCCAGAAGCAGAACAATGTCTAATTCCAGGATTAATTCCCTGTTTTTTCATCTCTTCTGTGGCAGAGAAAAATAAAGCAATTTGTTTTTTTGTAAAATCGATATCTTCACTAGATAAAGAATCTGAAACAGCGAGATGGGTACAAACTCCTGTTAAAGCTAAATTTTTCTTTACCGAAATATGTTTAGCTATTTCTACAGAATCTTCTGGTTTGCACCCTATTCTTCCCATTCCAGTGTCAATTTTAAGATGTACATCTATTTTTTTGTGTAATTTGCCTGCAACAGAATCTAAGGTATTTATAAATTCTGGTTCATACACTAGGGGAATTAAATTTAGGCGAACTAACTCTGGAAGTTCATCTGTAAAAGGAATGCTTAATATTAGTATAGGACATTTTATCCCAGCTTTTCTTAACTGTTTTCCTTCATTTACTGTAGCTACAGCAAGATAATCGACACCAGATGAAACAGAGGCTCTGGCGATTTCTATTATACCATGACCGTATGCATTAGCTTTGACGGGTACACATATTTTCGTATTCTTCTCAAGAATTGATTGGATTTGATGGATATTGCTTTTTAAATTATCCAAATGTATTTTAACACAAGTAGCTCTCATGATGTTTATTATCTTAACTAAAGCAATTCATAATATCAATAGCCTTGAAACAAATAATTATCTCTAATATAATTACTAAAAATAAAGTATTCGCCTTTCTTGGAGAGTTTATAAAATGAAAAAAATTCCTTTTTTATTTTTGGCATGTTTTACTATAATTATGTTTTCTTCTTGCTTATCTACAGAAATTGAGCAACCAACACAAGAGGAAATTATTCCAGAAGTTACCATCAATGTTACAGATGAAGAAGTTTCTGAAAGTGAACCTATAGTACCTTCAACAGAAGGAAAATCTCTTTCAATTACAAATTTATCAGTAATTACTGAACCAGAAACTGAAATTGTTGTAAACGAAAAAAACACTTACCTATTGAAAAAAGTTTCATCACCAACAGCAACCAGAAATGGACGGGCATTTAAAGCACCTTACGTAATCTCCATAAGCAATAAAAATAATGTACCAGCTGTAGGCATCCCTGTGTTAGTAAAGTATCCAGTAAAAAAAGAATCAGGAATCCTCATCTATAACACAGAAACTCTCTTATCAAATGGAAAAGGAATTGTTACATTCGACAGTCCTATACCAAATCTTTCTTGTAATTCTGAAATAATTTTTTCTACTGAGAATGGTAATTCAAATGAGTTTTTGTCAATTCCCTATGAAGTATATACAAACAAATTAGGTAGTGGTGTTTCCATATCTTTACTTGATTATACTCAATCTGGAACTCCTATTACAAATAATAGTTTATCTTCTTCTGCACTTTTAACGGCGATGTACAAAACAGGATTTTCAAACATAGGAAATTCAGATTTCGTAAATGAAATTCATTCTAATAATGAAAATTTACTGTACAGAAATGCAAAAACTCTTTTTGCAAATAGAATTAATTATTTGGTTTTTGGTACTGTAAAATATGATACACCAATAGAAAAATTGGAAAACGGGCAATTTCAAGTAACTATGACTACTACATTCAAAGTTCTGGATATGGTTACTGGAACGGTGCTTTTAAGTGATTCTCTTACCTCTACTGTAATTGATAAGAGTGAATGGGATGTTCTTAATACGTATCGATCAAAACACCTTGGACCAGAAATTGCGGAATTAATTTATTTTGGTATTTAAAAATATATTAGAACATTGCAAGATAAAAATTTTAATGATATAGTTGGAGATTATGAAATATACAGATACAAGAGATAAGAATGTTTCCGTTGATTTACGAACAGCAGTTTT
>CALNCH010000306.1 GCA_937875245.1 uncultured Spirochaetaceae bacterium | reverse complement strand
ATTTACTAGATAGTAGCAGAGTAAAAAAAAGCAAGCCAATAAGGGTAAAGCTAAACATAAAATGCACCACTAAGATTGAACAAATAAGGTTCAGTTTCAGTCAGGTGCATTTTTTATGCTATTAAAAAATAAAAGCGTATGTTATACTATCGCATTAAATAAAGTGAAAAATTTTCTTTTTTCGAGGGTGTATGAAATTAAATACAAGATTTTCTCTTTTGTTTAGTGCTATTTCTTTTGTTACAATATCTGTTCCAATAGTTTTATTAGTATTTTTTTCCAAAATTAATCAGCTAAATGAATTTGATAGACAAATTATGCAAACAAATTTATCTTATGCTGCTATCGCTGCCTATACTGATGGTGTTTTATCAAGAACTTGTGACAAAGACAAGTTGTATGAGGATTGGACTAAATTATATGAATCAGTTAACACTAATTATAATGCAATGATAGAATCTTCTATCATCAATTATTTGGGTGACGATATGAAGAGGGAAGTTGAATCCTTGAAAGGGGTTTGGAGTTTAGTAGCCCCTCATCTTGATAAAATTTCCAATAAATATAAAGAAATGAAAACCTTAGAGGTACCAACTTTTACAGTGAGTTTAATGGCTACTATTGGTTTAACAAAGGCAGTTGAACGTACAAGGTATGATTATGAACTTTTTGAGCTTGAATACCTCGTAAGTGAGTTAGATACAAGTGCCAGCTCCTTACAGTATGTTAAAGATAGTCTTGATTCACTGTTTGCTCGTATGGCCATATTAACTACAAATAGAATAAAAACTACACAAATGTCTCTGAATTTTTTAGGAATTTTAATCTCCATTTCTACCTCTATCATTATTTTCTTAATTGCCACTATAAATACCAAACGAATAGTCTCAAGAATAAAAATCCTACAAAGCTTATCTTCTAGGATGTCAGATAAAGATTTTTCTATGGAAGTACAAGCCCTTGCAAAAGATGAAGTGGGAGAACTGACAACAGATTTGGATACAACTATTCATGTCTTAAGTGATTTGTTTTCTTCACTGAAAGAAAGTGCTTTAGCGGCAAAAAATGATGGACAAGCTATTAATAATGCTGCAGGAGAAACTGCTTCTGCAACCCATGAAATTCGATCAAATATTGAGTCTTTAAATAAACAGTTTGAACAATTGATGTCAGCGGTAGATCGTTCTTTATCATCTTTGTCCCGAATGTCAGAGGTAGTTACAGGATTAGTTACTACTAATATCCAACAATCAAATGATATCTCCCAGAGCCGTGTTGAAATTGGACATATGACAGATGCAATAGACAGTATTAGAAAAATGTCCGCAGAAAAGGCAGTAAGTGCTGAAGAAATTCAACAGTTTGTAGGGGATGGTGATGAGAAGATAAATTTAGCAAATAATTTAATGGAAGATGTAGCTAGTAAATTAGATGAAATTGCTGAATTTGTAACTATTATTGATACAATTTCTGATCAAACAAATATTTTATCCATGAATGCTGCAATTGAAAGTGCTCATGCAGGTGAAGCTGGGAAAGGGTTTGGTGTTGTAGCAGAAGAAATTCGTAACTTGGCTGAAACTACTGGTGAAAATTCCAGACGTATTAAAGAAACAGTAAATTCTATTACTGCTCAGGTATTAAGGGCTAATGACGCAAGTGATGAAGCTTCTATGGCTTTTAATCGTGTTAGTGAACAGTCTAAAGATATGCTTGTTGCACTAAGAGAAATTGCCTCCGAAATAGGTAATGTTGATAATCGTTCAAAAACAGTAATGCAAAAAACTACTCAGATATATGAATTCTCAGAACAGATAAATACAAAATATGATGAGTTAAATGAACAACAAATGTCTGTTTCTACAGAGATGACTCAAATGAGTAATATTTTTAATGAGTCCATAAATGGAGTTAAAGAAATAGAAATTGGAGCAACTGATATTGTTGATAGAATGCAACATATTAGTTTATTAAGTAATGATAGTTATAGATCTATGGAAACGGTAAGTACCTTATTATCAGATTTTAAAACTGTAGAAGACAAAGAAGAAACCATAAGCGAGGAACAATCATGAAGTTACAAAGCAAATTTACAGCATTGGTAAGTGTATTAGCAGTTTTAACAATTGGCGTAAATCTATTCATGTTAAATTCTTTTAATCATTTTTTTAATAGTAAGGACTTTGAATCAGAACTTGCATTAGCACAATTAGAGATGCAAAAATTATCAACCTATCCAGATATGATTCTTTCTCGGGCTTTTACTTTTTCTTCTTTATCTTCAGAATGGACCGATCATCTCAATACTACAACTCAGAGTTTCACAAATCTACAAGAAAAAAGACAAGACATTCAATTAACAAAAGAACTTACTGTATTGTTAGATGAAATACTTGATTACTGGGAAGATTCTAAAAGTAATTTAAATATTATTGAACGAAGTTTCCTTAATATCGAAAAGATGAACCTAACGGAAGATATGAAAAACCGCTTAGGTTATTTTGGTATTACAAAGGGAATTTCTTACTTAGAAGAAGAGACGGATGTTTATTTTACATTACAAGCTTACGTTGCATCATTGAATGGTCCTATAAGCGGATTAGTATATAATAATACAAACTTTCAAGGGAAGTTTTCTGCCTTTTCAGAAATACTAAATGAAAACATAGAAACTCAATTACTACTATTTCAGCGGCTTGCAGTTTCTTTAACTATAATAAGTTGTTCCTTTTTTGCTCTTTTAACTTTTTTCATTACCCGAAAAATTGTACGTCGGATTTTCAATGCCGGAAAAATGTCTACCGAATTAGCAAATAGAAATCTAACGGTGCAAATCAAAGATATTTCAAAAGATGAAGTTGGAGATTTGATTCGAGCCTTAGATACTTCTTTTACCAGTTTAAATGACTTAGTTTCCAGAATAAAACAAGAAGCTCTTGCTGTAGAGGGGTTTGGGAAACGAATCCGTTTTTCTGCAGATAATACTGCTTCTGCTTCTCATGAAATTCGTTCAAACATCGAGTCTCTTACTCATCAATTTCAGGTTTTAAATGATGCAGTTGATAACTCTTTAAAAGAACTGGAACAAATGTCAGATATCGTTATGATTTTATTAACAGATAATACAAATCAACAAACCGCTATTGATGAAACTGCTACTTCAATTCAAAATATGGTTTCTTCAATCGAAAAAGTTACTATAATGGCTGTTGAAAAAGCCTCTAGTGCAATGGAAATACAGCGATTTGTTACTGATGGCGAAGATAAAATGAATGAAACCGTTAATTTACTTACCGATGTATCTTCTCAATTAGGACAGATCGGTGAATTCGTTACGTTAATACATGGAATTGCAGATCAGACAAATATTTTGTCTATGAATGCTGCTATTGAAAGTGCTCATGCAGGCGATGCAGGAAAAGGTTTTAGTGTTGTAGCAGAAGAAATTCGAAGTTTAGCTGAATCAACTGCAGAAAACGCTAGTAGGATAAGTGAAGCCGTATATTCAATTATAAAGAAAATGGAAAATGCCGCAGAGGTAAGTACTTCAGCTTCAGAAGCTTTTTCTCGGGTAAGTAAACAGTCCTATGATATGATGGTTTCATTACAGAATATTTCACAAGAAATAAAAGATATTGATGCGAATACTCAAACAATTCAACGAAATACTGATACCGTAGCTCAATCTGCAGAAAAAATTACAGGAAATTGTGATGAACTTAATGGTCAGCAAATAACAGTGTCCACTCAAATGGCGAAAATGAGAGATATATTTACAGAGTCACTAAATGGTGTTGGTGAAATAAAAATTGGTGCTTCCGATATTGTAGAAAAAATGGTAGAAGTAAGTTCATTAAGTTCTAATAGTTGCGATAAGATGAAAGAACTTAGTACTGTTTTAAACGAATTTAAAACAACTGATAATGTGTAGATATCTTAGTTTATTGGCAAGTATTAATCTTTTTTATTTGGCAAAAGAGTAAAAAGGATTACTGCTAATAAGTAAGGGAAGGCAAGTAGGATAGTAGGTGGTATTTGCAAAAAGCCTACTTGCCCTTGCAAGTAATTTGCGAATTGTTCCCCACTGGTAAAAACTGCCACAGCGATTCCAATACCCCAAACATTTTTTCTTCCTAAATATACTATAGCTAATGCAAGCCATCCTTTTCCTGCACTAATGTTTGGTACAAAAGATTCTAATCGTAAGGCATACATGCATCCTGCAACAGCACCAAATAATCCGGCAAGACACCATGAAATATTTTGATAGGGTATCCAATTTATACCCCGAGAGTGTAATACAGATTTGCCTTTCCCCGTAATGCGCATATAGGTACCCCATTTTGTTTTATATAAAAAGAACCAAAGGCAGGGTAGTAAAATCCATGTAAAAAAGGATAAGAGAGATTTTGAAAAGAAAAGAGAGTTTTCTGTAAAAACTGGTGTGGCTACAAGATTTTCTGTGAGAACCCCCTTTGTACCAAACCAAGCAGAAGATAGGCTAGATGTTATTCCTGTGGTTAATAAATTAAAAGCTAATCCA
>CALNCH010000305.1 GCA_937875245.1 uncultured Spirochaetaceae bacterium | reverse complement strand
CTAAAGAAACAAAGGGCCGCACTACCCCACGAGTAACACCAGCTCCAATTCGTAAGGCAACTCCTAAATCTTCATAAATACGAATTCCGGTATCAAAAGAAGCTCTCCACACCAAATCTTTCAAGGTTATATGGCTATAATCTTCCCAGACATTACCCACTGCCCCTGAAATAGAAAAGAAGGCTTCTCCTCCAAGAATGGTGAGCTGCCGCCAAGGTGAATACTGGATTGCGCCTCCTATTACAAACTTATGTTGGCCTGTTTCAGGGGAATAACAAATTTGAGGGAAAAATCGTCTGTCAGCTAGAGAAAAGCCATAAATAGGTTGTAAGCCCGGTAAAAATTGGATTTGCTCTGAAAAATTCATTCCTAAAAAACCGTTCCAAATTAGTGAAAGCTTGCTCCCAAGAGGAATAACAGTGGTGGTGTCAGCTGTTAAAATTTCAGTAATAGGAACTGTTTTTGCATCAGTGATTGGAAGAATACCTAATCCTTTTACAGATAAATAGAAGCCCCTTTTGGGGAACGTCTTATGATCAAAATTACTGAAAAAGTATTGTACGTTAAAGTCTCCTACAAAAGCTTTAGTGCCTTCTGAGCTAAAGCTACTTATTGTATTAAACCAATGAATTCCTGCACCTGCTGTTAAAGTATGGCCATAAGAAAAAGGAAAGCCAATTGTTAAATCTGTATTCCACTGGTAAATACGAGAAGAATTAATAGGAAAAAAATGCCAACCAGAGGCAACTACTTTTTCTTCCACAAGATAATCTGTGGAAAAGCGTAAAAAGGAATGGGAGGTAAAGGGTTGCAAGTACATAAGCTGTGCTTTAAAATTATCAATAGCAACAAAACGAAGTGATAAAACAGAACCCAGCCCAGTAAGGCCACGAAATTGTAAGTCCCCTGATATGGTGAAAGTATTTGAAGAATCTTGGGCAACAGTACCATGATATTCAGCTCCCAATAAAAGAAGGCCGTTTTTTTCTTCTTTGGGAGTTAGGAGTAATTCCAAGGTAAAAGATTTATCAGGGTTTTCTAAAAGTCTTGTAACTACGTTCTTGTAATTGTTTGTGGTGTAAATGCTATTCAAAAAATCTTTCATGATTTCTGTGGTAAGAGCTTTATTCTTTATTTTCTCAAAATCTTTTTTTATAAATTTCTCATCCCCAGCTAACACTCCAGATATTTTTAAATAAGAAGGGGTTGGATATTCTTTTTCAGAATATACATAATGAGACTCAGGATCTCTCACTCCTGTTTTTTCCAGAATTTCAAGAAGGGCTGGCCTGTAAGAATCAATATTCTTTTTACTTTCTGCAAGAATTTCAGGGGTTCTAGAATAATCAATGGCAGAAAACTTACTGGTGTCCTGAAAAATTAATACATCCGCCAATTCATAGTTTTTTTTGTTTTGTACAGCTTGCCCAACATTCATCCACTGGTTTAGGACTACAAATGGATTGCTTTCAAATTCTGAATAATTTTGCTCTAAAGGCGGCATAATTTCCACTGCGATGATGATGTCAAACCCCATTTCTTTTGCTATATCAATAGGAAAATTATTCCGTACTAATCCATCAACGAAATACTGTCCATCAATTTCAAAGGGGTTAAAAAATCCTGGAATGCTGATACTAGCTCGTACAGCTTCTGCAATATCACCTTCTGATAAAACAACTAATTCTCCGGTAAATAAATCCACAGTAACGGCTCTAAAGGCGATAGGTAAATCATCGAAATCAAGGTAAGAAGGATATTTTAAGGTCTTTTCTTTTAGAAGTTCATATGCTTTTTGACCACTTAGTAACCCTGTTCCCATTTGAAGAGATAAGTCAGTGCGTAGTCCAATTGCTAAAGGGGTACTTAAGACACTGTGTGAATCTAAGGACTGCTCGAAAGGGGAGTATTGAGAATCAGAAAAAACAGTACTCCAATCTATGCGTATCAGTTCTTCTTCAATTTCTTTAGGAGAGTAGCCGGCACAATACAATGCACCTACTATAGAGCCTGCACTATTTCCAATAACCATATCAATAGGAATTTGCAGTTCATCAATAAGTTCCAAAACTGGTATATGGGCAAACCCTTTAGCTCCACCACCCGCTAAAACGAGGGCGACGGATGGACGAGCAAAAGAGAAGGATAAAGACAAGGATAAGGAAATTATAGTAAAAAGTCGTTTCATAAATAAAGTATAGTTTAAAAAAAGAGGGCATACAAGGAAAATACTACTATACGAGAATGGGTCCTTTGTTGTTAAACGGTTTACTAGACTTGCAAAAAATTCTTCTTAGCTGTATCTAAGCGGTGTGAAATGGCACTTACACTTACTCCCTCACGTTCTGCATACTCCGTTACCGAAACACCATCCAAGAC
>CALNCH010000304.1 GCA_937875245.1 uncultured Spirochaetaceae bacterium | reverse complement strand
GCAATTTTACTCTGTATTAAAGTAATTGTTGATATTTTCTAGATTAATGCAACATTTACATAGAAAAATAGTCTAAATACTGAGTGGTTGAGAAATTACTCTAAAAAAAATATAAGGAAGTGGTTATATGAGCGATGAAAACAAGGTTGTTCTTACTCCAAAAGAAAGGGCAGCTCTTAAAATAAAAGAGATTAATCTGCAAGCAAAAAAAGACATTCATGAAGTCAAACATAATCTCATGCTTGAGATGTTAGGAGATAACACAAAAGCAATTGATAAAGCTTGTAAAAAAGAGAATGCAAAACGCTATCGTTTGGCAAAAAGAGAAGAGTATATGCTTCGATCAAAACGATATACCATTGGGGAAGAGATTTTTAACTCCATTACCCATGGAATTGGTGCAGGATTAGCCATTGCCGCTACCGTGTTACTTTGTATAAAAGCCGCACTATATTCTCCGGTAGGACTTACTTCTTATTACGTAGTTGGTTGGTCAGTCTTTGGTGCCTCATTAATTCTTTTGTATTTAATGTCAACTTTGTATCATGCTTTAACACCTGCAAAGGCAAAAAAAGTATTTGCAATTTTTGATCATGCTTCAATTTACTTTTTAATAGCCGGAACCTATACACCATTTTGTTTAACGGCACTTCGGGGAACATTGGGCTGGACCTTATTTGGTATTATTTGGGGATTAGCAATAGTGGGCATTACCTTATATGCTATTTTTGGAAAACGATTGCGAGTAGCCTCTGCTATCACCTATATTTTAATGGGTTGGTTGATACTATTTGCAATCAATCCTTTAATAAGTGCTTTACCAAAAATTAGTATTATTTACTTAATTCTTGGTGGGGTAGCCTATACTCTAGGTGTTATTTTTTATGCTATGAAAAACAAAAAATGGATGCATTCAATTTGGCATTTATTTGTTTTAGCAGGAAGTATTTTTCACTTCTTTGCAGTCTATCTTTCAATTTAAAATCACTTGAAACGTACCTGTATTCTCACTAGAATACAGGTATGGAAACAATGAAACGTACTAGCACTTGTGGCACTCTACGCAAGTGCGATAATGGAAAAACAGTTATATTAAATGGATGGGTACATCGTATCAGAGAACACGGTGGGATTTCATTTATCAATCTTCGTGACAGATATGGCATTACACAAGTCGTTGTAGATGCAGATTCTTCTGCAGACGCACAAACTTTAGCAAAAGACTTACGAATGGAATTTTGTATTGCTGTTGAGGGTGTTGTGAGAGCAAGACCAGATTCAATGGTAAATAAAGATATGACTACTGGTGAAATTGAAGTTGTTGCAAAAAACATCACTATTTTATCAAAGTCAGAAGTACTACCTTTCATGATTGACGAAGTTCAAAAAGACGGTACCCCTGTTATTCCAAATGAAGATTTACGATTAAAATATCGATATCTTGATTTACGTACAGAGAGAATGCAACATCACTTAGCTTTACGAAGCAAAGTAACTCTTGCAACAAGAAATTATCTTTCTAGTAAAGGTTTTTATGAATTAGAAACTCCTACCTTTATTAAATCAACACCAGAAGGTGCCCGAGATTACTTAGTTCCTTCACGATTATATCCTGGAAAATTCTATGCTCTGCCTCAATCACCTCAGTTATATAAACAGATTTTAATGGTTTCTGGTTTTGATAAGTATTTCCAGATTGCACGTTGTTATCGAGATGAAGATGCCCGAGGGGACCGTCAACCTGAGTTTACTCAGATTGATATGGAAATGAGCTTTGTTGAACGAGATGATGTATTATCACTAACAGAAGGTTTAATGGGTCATATTTTCAAAGAAACCATGAATGTTGACTTACCCGCACAATTTCAACGAATTGCATACGACGATTCAATCGAATTGTACGGAACAGACAAACCAGAATTGCGATTTGATATGAAAATGCAAGAAGGGGCTTTTTTAGCTGAAATGGGAACATTCCAAGCTTTTAAAGATGCTGTTATAACAGGAGCTATAAAAGCACTAGTTGTACCAGGTGTTGCAGAAGCATACAGTCGCAAAAAGATTGAAGAATTGGAATCTACTGCAAAAATCTACAAGGCAAAAGGTCTTGCATGGATGAAGGTAGTGGGAACAAAAGAAGCACCTGTTCTTGAAGGTGGAATTAGTAAATTCTTTGAAGGACAAGATGCTGATATTTGCCAAAAATTAGGTGCTACTGTTGGGGACTTATTACTCTTTGTGGCCGATACAAAACGAAAAGTTGCTTGTACTGCTCTTGGTGCTGTTCGAACACGACTTGGAAAAGACCTTAATCTCTGTGATCCAAATAAATGGGCATTTGCATGGATTGTTGACTTCCCAATGTTTGAATGGAAT
>CALNCH010000303.1 GCA_937875245.1 uncultured Spirochaetaceae bacterium | reverse complement strand
ATCCTGTCGCAGGCCTCGGCCGATATATGCTGGGCATCGGCAAAGACCACCGCACCGAAGTTCTTCAGAAAGCCGTCACGGATCTGGCTGTCGGTAGTGAAGGTCACCGGATAACCACGCCCGCGAAGCATTTCGTAGAGATGGTAAGGGGTATCGATGCCGGGATTGGATATGGTTCTATAAATCATCCAGTTGATAGAGATCCATTGTGTGGTTACGTTGGTGTTATTGGTGAGATTTGTCCAAGATGTGGACGAAAAACTGGGGAGCCCATCTCAGAAGAAAAAATGAAGGAACTTCGGTCAAAATGTAGAAATATTCCTTCTATATGTGGCTGCGAATAATTGTAACGGTACAAGTGAAAAGGGATGTTCACTTTCCCCGGGAGGGAAAGAATAGGGTGGGAGCCCGTTGTAGATTTTGAAAGGAATCGAAGTCTACAAGATTACCGGGCTTTTAAAAAGTTTTAAGGAGATACAAATGGAACAAAAAGAAAAGATCAGCGTAAACATGGACGCTAAATACGGAAAAGGTGTTGAATTTGAAAGAATTCGACGTATCACTGGTTATTTGGTAGGAACCTTAGACCGTTTTAATGATGCAAAACGAGCAGAAGAACACGATCGTATTAAACACGGAATTTAATTTCGTTTTATCTATTAAAAGATAACAATGGTCGAAATAATAAATATTGCCGGGACTGTTACTGATTCTATCGTTGACGGTCCCGGTATTCGTTATAGCATATTTGCACAAGGGTGCTCTCATAACTGTTTGGGATGTCATAACCCTCAGACTCATGAATTCGGAACTGGAAAAGATATATCTGTTTCTCAGCTTTTTTCTGATATACAAAAAAATCCTCTCGTAAGAGGGGTTACTTTTTCTGGTGGTGATCCTTTTTTCCAAGGGAAAGGTTTTGCACAACTTGCAGCACTGTTACATACAAAACGGTATGAAGTTGCTTGTTACACTGGATTTACTTGGGAACATCTAGTGGCATTAGGGTCCCCTGAACAACAAGAATTACTTTCAAACTTAGACATACTAGTAGATGGCCCTTTTCTCATTATGGAACGAAATCTAGACTTGCTTTTTAGGGGAAGCGAAAATCAAAGAATAATTAATGTTCCTGCCAGTTTACAAGCTTTAGCAAAACAAAACGGAACAGATATGAATCCCAAAGGTTTTAGTAAAACTCCAGTTCCATCTCCCATTCTTTGTACTGAAAAACGTTGGGTTGGCTAATCTAGCTTTTATCCATCATTTTTTAGCGTTTGCTAAATGAGATTTTTGTAGCAAATCAAATTCATAATCACTTTTAATTTTGTCTATGATTGTTTTTACGACTCGATAAATATCTTTATCAACAGAATAATCTGCGGCACATACAAAATTCACCCGATTATCTAAAATAAGTTTTTGAGCTCGTTTTTTCTTAGACTCATCTCGGGGTTTATATACTGCAATAGAATGACCCCCATTTTGTTTTACCATTTTCATACAGGGAATATCTGTTTCCCCATCTCCAAAATAAATCATTTGAGAAAAAGGTACGGGTCTGTCTTGTTCAGGAACATATTCATTAATTTTTTTGTTATCGCTAACGCTTTCGATACCCTTATTTATTTTGAATAAAAATTGAGTTTTAGTTGTATAATCAACTGCTACTGCTGGCCATTCTGCAACACCATCAACATTATATAAAAAGGAGCAGGCATAAATTTTTGCAAATTCTTTTGCTATTTCTGTTCCCTCAATCATTTCTTTTAAGCCCGAAGAATTGATATAGTGTCGAATATCCAAACCCTTTTCTTTTCCGTAGGTGTTAATTAAACCAAACCATTCTTTTACACCTTTGAACAACTCAACCTCGTTCCCAAATTTTGTAAAAGATTCTCTACGTAAAGATAATCCTCTGTTTCGGGCTTCATCCAACATCAATTTCATATAACACAAAATACCACTTGCATCATTTGAAACAGACATTTTATCTGTTTTACCCCAGAACTCTTTTTCTTCCATATGTAATGCTTTGATAAAACTAAACTCCTGCATATTCTTAGGAGAAAGTGTTCCATCAAAATCATAAATTAAGGCCACAATGGGAGTATTTTTACTTGTCATTATTGTTTTAGATATTCGTTGATAGAAGCGGCGGCTTTTCGTCCTTCACCCATTGCAAGAATAACAGTTGCAGCGCCAAGAACAATATCTCCACCAGCCCAAACACCTTTGAAAGTAGTTTGTGCTTTTTCATCCACAATAAGATGCCCTTTCGCATCTGCTTCCAAACCTGGAGTTGTTTTTTCCATAAGAGGATTTGAACCGTTTCCTAATGCAATAATTACTACATCACATTCAACTTCGTGTTCACTTCCTTTTACTTCCACTGGACTTCGTCTTCCAGAAGCATCAGGTTCACCTAATACATAAGATAATACTTCAACTGCTCGAACTCTGCCGTTTTCATCTCCCAATATTTTTACCGGGTTTTCCAAGAAACGGAACTCAACCCCTTCTTCCATTGCGTGGGCAACTTCTTCCTTTCGGGCTGGCATTTCTGCTTGAGTTCGTCGATATACAACACTAGATTTCTCTGCTCCTAATCGATATGCCATACGAGCTGCATCCATTGCAACGTTTCCACCACCAACTACTACTACTTTTTTTGCTTCATATAATGGAGTATCTGCATTTCCCTTGTCGTAAGCTTTCATCAAGTTTGCACGAGTTAAATATTCATTAGCACTGAAAACACCAATTAAGTTTTCACCTTCAATGTTCATAAATTTAGGAAGTCCGGCTCCTGTTCCAACAAAAGCAGCATCAAAACCCTTTTCTTTTAATAATTGTAGTAAAGTGCCTGTTCGACCTACTAAGAAGTTTGTTCTAAACTCAACGCCCATTTTCTTAAGCATTTCTACTTCTTTTGCTACAATATCTTTTGGTAAACGGAATTCAGGAATACCATAAACCATAACACCACCTTCTTTGTGGAAGGCTTCAAATACAGTTACTGAATGTCCCTCACGTCGTACATCAGCCGCTACTGTTAATCCAGCAGGACCAGACCCTACGATAGCAACTTTTTTACCAGTGTCAGGTGCTACTTCTGGAACAGTTTCCAAATTATTGTTTCTTTCGAAATCTGCAACAAATCGTTCTAACCGGCCAATAGAAACTGATTTTTCAGCGTCTTTATATGTTTTACCTACAGTACATTGCCCCTGACACTGTTTTTCCTGAGGACAAACTCGACCACAAATAGCAGGGAGTAAGTTTGTAGTTTTAATAATATCAACAGCTTTTTTGAACTCGCCTTTAGTAACTTCTGCAATAAACTGTGGAATAGGAACATTTACTGGGCAACCACTTACACAAGGAGCGTTTTTACATTGTAAGCAACGATTTGCTTCAACAATTGCCTGTTCTTTTGTATACCCTAAAGCAACTTCGCTCATTAATCGAGCTCTTTTTAAAGGTTCTTCTGTAGGCATTTCCTGTTGTGGAATGGCCATTCTGTCTCTCATACTTAATGGTGCTATTGCAATTTTACCCTGTAAAGAATCATATTCTTTATTAGCTTCTTCCGCTAAAATATTTGATGGAATATATTCACTCATTTGCTAATTCTCCCTATTTTGCCAAACTATCAGCCTGTGCTTCCATTCGACACTTGTGGAAATCTTCTGTTTCCTGCTCTTTGAAAGATTTCATACGCATCATCATGTTATCCCAATCAACTTGATGACCATCAAATTCAGGACCGTCAACACAAACAAACTTTGTTTTTCCACCGATGGTTACGCGACATCCACCACACATACCAGTTCCATCAATCATGATAGTATTTAATGATACGGTTGTAAAAACACCATAGGGTTTTGTTGTTAAAGCACAGAATTTCATCATTATTGGAGGTCCAATTGCAACAACTTCTGCAGGAGGAACTTCTTTTTCGCAAAGCATTTTAAGAGGTTCTGTTACCAAGCCTTTTGTTCCAGCTGATCCATCATCTGTCATAATATATAATTCATCTGCTAAAGCTCGCATTTCATCTTCAAAAATTAACAACTCTTTGTTTCTCGCACCCATAATTACAATAACCTTATTACCCACAGCTTTATGAGCCTGTACAATTGGATGAAGAGGAGCAACACCAATACCACCTCCAACACATACAACAGTACCTTTCTTTTCGATATGAGTTGGGTTACCCAAAGGTCCTAAAATAGCGGAAATTTCATCACCCTTATTTTTCTTTGAAAGTTTAAAAGTTGTTGCGCCGACCGCTTGGAAAACTAATGCTATCCAACCTTCTTCCGCATTTCCGTCTGCTATTGTAAGTGGAATTCTTTCACCATAATTTACATCAATCTGTACTAATACGAACTGGCCAGCTTTACGATTTCGAGCAATGTCAGGAGCATTAACTTTAAAATAAAATACATCTGCTGAAAGCTGACGCTTTTCTAAAATTTTGTACATATCAATTCTTCTCCCTAGAAATTTACTAATTCTGTAAGTACTTCAACTATACTAAAAATAGCTGTCTGTTGCAAGCATACCTTTTTTTTCAAATCTGTAGTTTGCTGATACAAGGGGTATATTCTGAGTAGATTCTTCCAGTTATTTTTTTCTGTTTTATTCCGGCAAAGTAATAGGAAAAGACTCTGTAAAAGTAAAATCGGTGAGTATTTTATCTAATAGTTTTTTCATTATATATTGGCCACCACCGACGGTAAGATGAATACCATCTGTTCCCATTACTTTCAATGTTTTTCCATTTTCCATAACTACGCTTTCTGCATACCCTTGTCCAGAACCAGGAAAAATATCTCGGACAGAAACTCGAACTAATTTTTCTGAATCGTAATTTGCAGCAATCTTATCATGTAAACCATCAATAATTTTTAGATTTTCATCATAGGTTTTACTTTTTGGCATAGGCATACCAAGCCAATATACTTTTGGAAATAATGATAACATAGTATCAATTAATTCTGTGCAACGACGAATATAGATATCGTTCCATTCTTCAGTACGTCGTCTTATGGGATTTCCCTCAGCATCAGTTATATCAATATTATCGTTCATTCCTAGCATAAAAATTGCAGCATCATAACTTTTTTTTGAACATTCATCCTTTAACTTAGCACCCCAAGTATAGTACTCATCTCTTATAAAACCTGAAGAAATAATACCTAAATGAGTTGCTTGAATTATTGGAGTATCTCCGATAAGCCTTTTAAAACCATTACCAAAACTGGTAATTTGTGAGTCCCCAAAAATATATAGCTTAAAAGGATTTCCTATGTTATACACAACAGGTTTATCCCCTTTTTCTTCTAGTATGATTTCTTCAACTTTTTCCTTTGGGGAAGTACTATCAACTTCTTTTTCATCAAAGCCTACAGTATCAGTTTCTATTTTATTTCTTTGATTATAAAAACGAGTATCCCAAGATGGATGCGCAGAAAGTCCTGTCTTATCCAGAAAAAAGTTCTTCCATTTGACATAAAAATCAGTTGTACCTAAATAATCGCCAACAGAAGCAATAGCATCTGAAACAGGAAGTAAAATTGATTTTAAATGTGGATTTTGTAAGCGAGATACAGGAATCCACAAAGAAGAACCACAAAAAAGAGACCATAAGAAAAAGATAAGTAAGAATGAAAACATAACAGCATTAGGTGTATTTCTTTTTTTCATAGGGAATCCTAAAAACTAAAATAAATAAATGGTGCCACACCGGACATAGAAAATACTGACAATAATACCAGAAAAACGGCTATTAATACAGATTTTGCTAAAACTGGAGTTTTATACCAAAGGGAAAGACTCTCTTCGCGAACCTTTGTTGGAATAAAATGAAAACAAAGACTAACAACTAAAATAAGTATAATCAAAGGTGAAATTAAAGTGCTATTCACAGAAAAGTTACCTAGTGCTATAAACCAATTTTTGACATCAGTAAAAGTTTCAGATCTAAATACTACCCAGCTGATAGTAGTAAAAATAAAAGTAGCTATAATCTGTAAAAAAGCTAAAAACTTTTTTTCTGATGGATTTTTACCAATATTGTAAATGCGTTCAAAAACCATGGCAACAGCTTGCATTCCACCCCAGAGAATAAACATCCAACTTGCACCGTGCCATATACCACTAACTAACATGGTAACGGTTAATCCCAACAAAGTTCTAGGAAGTCCATGGCGCGAGCCTCCCATGGCAAAATACACATATTTTCTAAGCCAAGATGAAAATGAAATATGCCATCGTTTCCAAAATTCTGTAATACTAAAAGAAATATAAGGTCTATCAAAGTTTTTAGGGGTTTTAAAACCTAATAACAAGGCAATTCCTATAGCCATATCACTATATCCTGAGAAATCACAATAAATAACTGAAGAGTATCCAATAGCCGCTAACACCACTTCTAATGTAGAAAAACTACTAGGGTCTGCAAAAACAGGATCAACCAATAATGTTGATAAATAAGTAGCAAACACCATTTTTTTTAAGAGACCAGACATGATCAAAGCAGAAGCACTGCTAAAATCTATGGTATTAAAACTAACATGATAACGAGCTTCTGTACTTCCTGCCTTATCAATAATTGCACCAGAAGGTGTTCCAGAAGCTAACGTCCCTTCAAGACTGGGAAAAAAATCTGATGCATGAACAATTGGTCCGGAAGCTACTTGAGGGAAAAAAGATATATACAATAAAACTTGGGAAAAACTAGGAAAAGCAAGGATATCCCCGGAATGAGCATCAAAAATAAGACTCATTCCCTTGAAGGTATAAAAAGAAATACCAATAGGAAGCAAAATTTGTAACGAAGGGAAAATCAATTCAGCACTTAGTCCCAAAGAAAGAAATAATTGATTTAAAGAATCTGCAAAAAAATTATAATACTTAAAGAATCCTAAAACACAGACGTTGAAAATAACAGAGAGTACTAAAAAGAGTTTTTGTAATTTTACTTTTTCATCGGAAACTAAATATGCAAAAACATAGTTTATCGCCGAAGATGCAAATAAGAAAAAACAGAATCTCCAGCCCCACAAGCCATAAAATATATAGCTAATAATTATTAAAAACCAAGAACGAGAACGAGGAGAATGGCATACATACCAATAACCAATAAATACTGCTAAAAAAAAGAATAAAAAAGAAAATGTAGGAAACAACATTGTTTTGATTATTATGTATTTTACTACTTCAAGCAAGATAAAAAATGTCTATAGACAAAAAAAAGGCTGGGTAACGAGAAACCCAGCCAAGGAAGACGATTTTGATTACACGAGCAAAATCGAAACGATGTTTCATTTTACCAAAACAATAGGATTCTGTCTACATAAACCTGCTTATTTCGATATTTTTTATTTTTTTTGTATACTTTTATTAGTTTTTGTTGTTTACTTACCACGAGGTACAAATGAAAAAAATATTATTTATCTTATCAACTCTTTTACTCATCTCTTCTGCATTTCTTTTTGCAGATCCTGCCACTATTTCAGTAAATGGAACAGGGACTATATCTATTAAAGCAGATACAGCTTCCATTACTTTGGCAGTTATTACTTTTGACCAAGAAGCATCTGTTGCTGCTTCAAAAAATGCCACCATAATGAACAAGGTTTCTCAGTCTTTATTGAGTGCAGGTATTTCATCTGAAGATATATCCACCGATAATTACTATTTACGTCAAGAAACACGCTATTATGACGATGGAAAAAAAGAAACAAAAGAATATCGAGTTAGCAATAATATTACCGTTATTGTTAAAGATATTGATAAAGTAGGTGCTACAATTGATGCAGCCCTCTCCGGTGGTGCAAATCAATTATCAAATGTTTCTTTTTTCGCTTCTAATACCAGTAAAGCATACGATCAAGCAAGAGTTTTAGCAGTACAACAAGCTTCAAATTCTGCTGCTCTATTAACACAAACCGCTGGCAGAAAACTGGGTAAAGCTATTCGAATAGAAGAATATTCTAATGGATCAGCTCTTCGAAATGAATATGTTGCAGATATGGTTATGATGAAAGCAGAATCAACTCCTATTTCTTCTGGATCTACTGACATTTCAGTCACTGTACAGATAACATTTGAAATGAAATAAGATTTAAGCTAAAATCTTGACATGTTTTTAAGACAAGCAAACATCCAAGATATTTCTTCCATTATGGAAATAGAAAAACAGGCTTTTACCTTATCCATTCAAGAAAAGCAAGAAACCTTTCTTCGGCGAATCCAAACTTTCCCACAAGGTTTTTTGCTTTTTTTTATTGAACCTAATTCTGCCCCTCTTGGATATGTTGCCAGTGAGCTATGGTCCTCATACACAATACCCCACAGTTTTACCTTAGAACATTCTGCTTCAAAAAGCCATTCTACAAATGGTTCAATTTTATATATTTCATCCTTTGGATTGTTATCTAATTGTCAGGGAAAAGGGTGGGGAAAACTCTTTTTTCAAGAAGCAATTTCTTCAATCATTTCTGCCAACAACCAAATTTCCACCATAGTGCTTTTAGTAAATGAAAATTGGTTAGGTGCAAGACATATTTATAAATCCCTAGGCTTTACAGAAACTCACATTATTCCTCACTTTTTCCCTACATTAGAAGCAGGCATTATTATGGAGAAAAAACTATGACCGAAACACAATGGAATGCCATCTCCACTTTTAGAACCCAATTTAAAGAGCAACTCGCTATTTGGACAAAGGTAATTGACTCAAACAATTTAAAAGAATTGTTACTTACTATTCAAAAAGAGGGAGCAAATAAGGATGGAGTTCCACCTTATTCTCTTGATAATGTATTAGTTTATAATAAAGCCTTAGATGATATTACAAAAGAAGATAGTATTTCACTAATTGTAATTGGAGATAACCCAGGAAAAGAGGAGCAGTTAGATAAAAACTGCCGGTATTTAGTAGGCCAATCAGGAAAAATTGCAGAAGGTTTTTTCAAACGAAATCCAGAACTAAACACTGATTTTCGAAAAAATGTTATTATTTTAAACAAAACACCCTTACATACCGCAAAAACAAAAGAACTATCTTTAATAAAAAAATATAATTGTCCCATTTTAGATTCCCTTTTGTTAGAGAGCCAAATTTGGATGGCAAAAAACACCGCTTTACTTCATGAAGAACTTTGTAAGGAACATTCTGATAGCTGTCAATTATGGCTTGTTGGTTATGGAGAATTAAAAGAGAAGGGGTTATTTTTACCCTACAAAAAAACTTTACAAGATTTTTACGCCTATAAAAAAACAATAAAAGAACAGATTTTTGTATATCAACATTTTTCTATGAATCGATTTTTAATAGACTTAAACACCCACTCTGATCCAAAAAATTCTTTAAAAGAAAACTTACAAGAATTAGGAAAATCTCATAGATTAGAAATATTCGGTTGGTGACCTTGACTTTAGAAGGGTCTAATTATATTTTTTGTGTATGAAACAAATATCAGATTTAGTTGGTTTACAACGTACCTTTTTTGAAACTGGCTCAACCCGTTCAGTTGCTTTTCGCAAAGAACAATTAAAAAAACTTAAAAATGCCGTAACAGTGAATCAGAATGCAATTTTAGATGCATTGCATACAGATTTACATAAATCTGCTTTTGAAGGGTATGCTACTGAAGTAGGAATAGTGCAAGAAGAACTTTCCTTTGCAATAAAAAATTTACCAAAATGGGCAAAACCAAAAAAAGTTAAAACTCCTTTAACTCAATTTCCTTCAACTAGTATGCAATATTTTGATGCCTATGGTGTAACACTTATCATGTCTCCTTGGAATTATCCTTTTCAACTTGCAATTGCACCGTTGATAGGAGCCATTTCTGGGGGCAATACTTGTATTATAAAGCCCTCCAATTATTCGCCTGCCACCTCCCAAGTTATTCAAAAATTAATTTCAGAAACCTTTGAAGAACAATATATTGCAGTCGTAGAAGGCGGTAGAGAAGCAAATACTTTTTTACTGGAACAAAAATTTGATTATATATTTTTTACTGGTGGAGTAACTGTTGGAAAGTTAGTTATGGAATCAGCTTCCAAAAACCTAACGCCAGTAAGTCTTGAATTAGGGGGAAAAAGCCCTTGTATTATTGATGATACAGCAGATATTGATTTGACTGCAAAGCGACTTGCTTGGGGTAAATATTTAAACGCAGGGCAAACCTGTGTAGCACCAGACTATGTCTTAGTTCAAAAAACGGTAAAAGATGCATTATTTACCAGTTTGAAAAAATGGATTACCTATTTTTATACAGAAAATCCATTGGAAAATCCAGATTATCCTAAAATTATCACTAATCGTCATTTTAATCGATTAAGTGCCTTTATTGACGGTTCGGATTCCACCAATGGAACTGTTTTTATGGGGGGCGAAACTAAAGCTGATACAAGGACAATTGCTCCAACTGTATTGGATAACCCTTCTCCTACGTCTCCTGTCATGTCAGAAGAAATTTTTGGCCCTATTTTACCTGTTATTGAAATCGACACCCTTTCAGATGCTATTACATTTGTTCGTTCGCGTCCCCATCCATTAGCCCTGTATTTCTTTTCAACAAACAAAAAAAATCAGGATACCATTATTAATTCACTTAATTATGGGGGTGGATGCATTAACGATGTTATTATTCACTTAGCAACTTCTTACTTACCCTTTGGCGGTGTGGGAAATAGCGGAATGGGACAATATCATGGAAAAGATAGCTTTACCACATTCACTCATGCAAAAAGTGTACTGAAAAAAGCTAATTGGCTAGATCTTCCTGTACGATATCCTCCATACAAGAATAAAATAAAACTTTTGAAATCATTAATGAAGTAAAAGGTTGTTAACTTTTACAAGTGGCTTTACAGAAATTGTATAACTTTAAGTAATATAAGCGTTACACAATTTCTGTCGTTACATTAAAGTAGCAATTTCAAAACTCGTCTGACTTTTGAAATTGCCTCAAACTATTTTTTTAACAATGCTGCAAAAGGATTATAACTCATACCATCATCGCTTCCAGAATTTCTGTTATCACGATATGAATCCCGTCCACCACGTGGGCGATCGTTATTTCCTGTTTTTACTACACGAACTACTTTTTTTGCCCCACTGTCAGAAGCTGGCGCTTTTCCAGCCCCCATTCCAGCAGAACCAATTCGGTTAACGGCATCACTTTTAAGAGACAAACTTATTCGGCGACGATCAACATCTAAACTAATAATAGTATATTCGTGAATATCTCCAACTTTTACCACTTCCATAGGATCAGAAACAAAAGAATCACTCATTTCTGAAACATGTAAAAGTCCTGTTTCATGAATCCCTAAATCAACGAAAGCACCAAAATCTACTACGTTTTTGATTTTTCCAGTAACTTTCATCCCTTCTTTTAAGTCTTCAAAATTAACAACACCTTTTTGCATAATTGGTTTTGGATACCCAGATCGAGGATCCCGGTTTGGTTTTTTTAATTCATCAATGATATCTGCAATGGACTGATCCCCTAATTGATATTTTGTTTTTAATTCTGTTTTAATAGGAGAAGGAACTTCTTCTTTTTTCTGTAAAAACTCATATACAACACTTGCGGCTTCATAATTTTCTGGGTGAACCCATGTATTATCCAAAGGATTGCTACTTTCTGCAATTTTCAAAAATCCAGCACATTGTTCAAAAGCCTTAGGACCTAATCCACTTACTTTCTTCAAATCTTCTCGACTAGTAATTTTTCCGTTTGTGTCACGATAGGCAACTATTTTTTTAGCTAAAGTACCGTTAATGCCAGAAACATATTTTAACAAGTGATAAGATGCAGTATTTAAATTTACACCAACTTGGTTAACTACAGAACCAACAACTTCATCAAGCATTTCTGAAAGCTTTTTCTGGTTTACATCATGTTGATACAAACCAACACCAATGGCTTTTGGATCAATTTTTACTAACTCAGCCAAAGGATCTTGAAGGCGACGTCCCATAGAAATTGCTCCACGAACAGTTAAGTCTAAGTCTGGAAATTCCTCTCGGGCTGTATCGCTAGCAGAATAAACAGAAGCACCAGATTCATCTACAACGGTATACATAACATCAGGAAAGTTTTCGCTAATTACCTTTGCTACAATTTCTTGTACTTCGTGGCTTCCAGTACCATTTCCAACAGCAACAACTTGAATTTTATATTGCATAATAGCTTTTCTTAATGCTGCGGCACTACCTTCTGGATCTGCAACCTGTTTGATTAAGAAATACCCAAGATATTTTCCTGTTTCATCTAAGGCTGCACATTTTGTTCCTGTTCTAATACCAGGATCAACACCTAACACTCTAGAACCCTTAATTGGTTGTGCCATTAACAAGTTTTTCAAGTTTTCACTGAAAATACCAATACCATGAGTATCCGCTTCCTCAGACAAATCACTGCGAATTTCACGAACAACAGCAGGTGAAAGTAATCGTACTAAACCATCTTCTATAGCATCACTATGGTAGGTATTATTTATGGTATATTTTCGTTTCAACAAATCAATAGCAGAATCAACATCAACGTCAATGGTTACTTCTAATGCGTTTTCTCTTTCACCACGATTAATTGCTAAGACCCGGTGAGATTTAATCTGATTTAAGGCTTCAGAATAATCCCAGTACATTTGATATACTGACTTTTTTGCAACACTTTCATCTCCAACACCTTTAACCACTATTTTACCTGTTCTCATGTATAAACCACGAACATCAGAGCGGTTATCAGACACTTGAGAAATTCGTTCTGCCAAAATGTCTTTAGCCCCAGCTAAAGCTGCTTTTACATCAGGAACCCGCAATTCTTCAACTTCTGCCTCTGTATTTACAAAATCTGCAGCTTTTTTCTCAATTGCAGTATCCTGTAATTCCAGCATAGCATCTGCTAAAGGTTCCAGGCCTCTTTCTGCTGCTAGCATTCCTCGTGTTTTCTTTTTCTTTTTAAAGGGTGCCCATAAATCTTCTAACTCTGTAAGAGTTTTTGCATTCATTGCAGCTTCATACAAGGATTCATTTAATTTTCCCTGTCCAAAGATACCCTTGATAATTTCAATTCTTCGTGTTTCTAAGTTAGAATATGATTTGAATAAGTGATCACTATCTCTAACTTGAACTTCATCCAAAGACCCGTGAGCTTCTTTTCGATAGCGAGAAATAAAGGGAATAGTACATCCTTCATTTACAAGAGAAACAACTGCACCAACTTGAGCAACTTTGATATTTAGTTCCTCTGCAATGCGTTTCATAATAGACACTTCGTTTATAACTAGTGCATCAATACTTTCTTGATTAAATTCCATATCGCCTATTCTACGAAAAAACAGAATTCGTGTAAACAGATACCTTTACCCCTACTTCTCACTATGATACAATTGGAAACATGAGAAAAAACATACTTCCTTTTTTATTAGTATTAATAGTCCTTTTCGGATGTAAAAGCACACCTGCCACAGAAAACACAACAGAGGGTGCATTAACAACAAGTGGATCCTGGCTAGAAAATGAGATGTCTAACACCACTCAATGTGGTTTTTTTTACACAAGCCCAGAGACCGTAAATCCTACAAGTTATGAGGTGGAATTCAAAAAAGAAAGTGGATATTCAAAAGCTGCTTTTGGAATTATTTTTGGATACACAGCAAACGAAAAGGGTTTACTAGAAAACTATAATCGTTTTGAAATCAATATTGACGGTGAGTACGCTTTATATCAAGTATCTGGTTCTACTTATACCGATTTAATTGAAGCAAATAATAACAATACCGCTTATTTTATACCCTCTTCTGCTATAAAAAAAGGATATGCCCAAACTAATACATTGAAGCTTGAGTTTTCTGATAATACTTATTCTTGCTACATCAATGGCACCCAAGTTACAAAATCAATTCCTGTCTCTACCAATGGAGAAAATAAGGCTTTGTCTTTCTTTTCTGTAGGGAAAGAAAACCAAGAGATGTTTCCTGGTACCCCAGTTAAAATTAGCTATCGAATAAAATAGTTTTTTAGATTTTATTCGCTTATATTAAACATTTCTTGCCAGTAAGGAAGCGCTTTTATCCAATCACAAAAAGTGTGCCATTCTTGAAGCTTATGATTTTTTCGTGAATGATACATCCCATTTACATTTTCGTAATTCATGGTAACAGTGCGTTTTTGGTATAACTTGAGGGAAGTAATTGAATCAGGTTATACCAAAGAGCTTTGTCTCTTGATTTATTTTTATCCCCTTCATCACTAGCCATATATGCTACTCTTATTTTTTCAAGCTCAGCTACAAAATTTTCCATTACTTTATACGCGTCTGGGGTTAAGTGGTCAGTACTAAAATCATCCATGGAAAAGGCTTTTGAATGAATTTTATGCATAGTGCTAGTTGAATTAGCCACTGTTCCCACTTTATAGGTATCAAATTCTTTCCACCAATACAAAGGAGCAGTAATATCAACGCTAATAAATATTTGTCTTACAAATTTTCTGTGATCGCTACCTGCATTACATAAACGTTTTGCTAAATCTAAATCCTGAGGACCAAACACAAAAGTACCATCAGTTTCTGTGTGACTATCTAAACGAGCCCAACTATTCATGGGGTTTCTTGCCCCTCTAATAGCATTTTCAAAATTCATAACTGTAGTTTGTTCTAACTGTATCATAAGGTGCATGTTATCATATTTTTGCTTCACTGAATACTAATCAAAAGAAGGGACAATTGCTTGGTGGATAAGGAACAAATATCTGCCTTCTAGCCAGTGTTTAAGGACACCAACTAATTGCTAAATAAAAACTTACCTTGTCAAAAGCCCTTGTTTTATATACAATAAATCACTATGAAAATTTCAGAAACATTGATTTCAACCCTCCGGGAAGTTCCTGCAGAGGCAGTTATTGCAAGCCATCAGCTTATGTTACGAGCTGGTATTATACGTAAACTTGGAAACGGACTTTTTGCTTACCTTCCTTTTGGGTTAAAAGCATTTAGAAAAGTAGAAAATATTATTCGTGAAGAAATGGACGCAATTGGCGCCCTTGAATTTAAGCCCTCTGTTGTTGTTCCAGGAGAACTTTGGCAAGAATCCGGTCGTTGGGAAACTATGGGTGCAGGAATGCTTCGAGTTCGTAACCGTGTAGATCAGGATTTAGTTGTAAGCCCTACAGCAGAAGAAGTTTTTACTTCTCTCGTTAGAGATGAATTATCTTCTTACAAACAACTTCCTATTATTGGCTATCAAATTAATACTAAGTATCGTGATGAAATTCGCCCTCGATATGGTGTTATGAGGGGTCGTGAATTCACCATGAAAGACGCATATTCTTTCCACACTTCTCAAGAAAGCTTAGATGAAACTTACGAGAAATTTGCAAAAGCATACAGACGTATTTTCCAGCGGCTTGGTCTTTCTGTAATCCCTGTACGTGCAGATACAGGTGCTATGGGTGGCACTGGTTCAGAAGAATTTATGGTAGAAAGCGTTATCGGTGACGATACCTTAATTTTATGTCCAAAATGTGATTATTCTGCAAATACAGAAAAAGCAGCTTGTGCACCAGATGTTCCATTGGCAGCAGATGGCAAACCACAAAAAGAAACAGACAAAAAATTTGAAGCTATTGATACACCAAATGTAAAAACTATTGATGAGTTAGCAACATTCTTAAAAACTACTCCACAAGCATTTATTAAAACCCTCATTTACAAGGTATATAACTGTGAATTAGAGCTTAAAAAGGCTGATGGTTCTTATGCGCCTGGTGTTAAAGAATTAAAACGAGTTACTGATACTGGTAGTGCAAATCCTTATTATTCAGAAGTATTTTTTGCTGTCTGTGTAAGAGGTGATATTGATGTTAACGAAGCAAAACTTGCTGCTTTATTAAAAGCCAGCGAAGTTGAACTTGCTTCTGATACAGATGTAGAACGAATTACTAACGCTCCTGTTGGTTTTGCAGGTCCAGTTGGTTTATCAACAGTTCCAGTAATTGCAGATGAGACCGTATTAGCAATGCATGACTGTGTTACCGGGGGTCTTAAAAAAGACGTTCACTTTCAACACGTAGAACCAAATCGGGATTTTGTTCCTTTTATGGTAGGTGATGTAAGAACTGTTATTGCAGGTGATAAATGTCCAAATTGTGGTGCAGATTTCTACAGTAAAAAAGGAAATGAATTAGGTCATATATTTAAGTTAGGAACAAAATATACCAAAG